>NZ_JAKNRV010000092.1:0-16268 GCF_023072625.1 Pseudomonas emilianonis | reverse complement strand
GCAATTGACCAGCCCTGGCGCGGCCAAGTGGTACCGCGCCAGCGGCCCGGCGTTTCAGCAACTCGAGCTGAGCGTCGAGGCCGGCGCCACCCTGGAATGGCTGCCCCAGGAAACCATCGTGTTCAGCGCCGCCCAGGCCGAACTCACTACGCGCATCGCGCTGCACGGCGATGCGCGGCTGTTCTACTGGGATGTGATCGCCCTGGGCCGCCCGGCCAGCGGCGAGCGCTTCGACCTTGGGCACTTTCAAGCGCACCTGGACATCCGTCGCGACGGCCAGTTGCTCTGGCACGAACGCCAGCGCATTGTGGGCGACGATGGCTTGCTGGACTCGCCGATCGGCCTGGACGGGCAACCGGTATTCGCCACCTTGTTGCTGACCGGCGATATCGAGCCTGAGTTACTCGAACACTGCCGCTCGCTGCCCCACGCAGTGCGCGGCGACCTGACCCAACTGCCCGGCCTGCTGGTAGCCCGCTGCCTGGCGAGCGAAGCGCTGCTGGCGCGGAGTTGGTTGATTGATTTATGGAAATTGTTACGCCCGGCAGTACTGGGCCGTGAAGCCGTGGCACCCCGAATCTGGAGCACATGAAGATCAAAATGTGGGAGGGGGCTTGCCCCCGATAGGGGAGTGTCAGGCAATGCATCTGTCACTGACCCACCACCATCGGGGGCAAGCCCCCTCCCACACTTGATCTCCATTGTATTTAAGAATGCATTTTATGAAGGACCTTGAACCATGGACCTGACCCCACGGGAAAAAGACAAACTGCTGATCTTCACCGCAGGCTTAGTCGCCGAACGGCGCCTGGCGCGCGGGGTGAAGCTCAACTACCCGGAAACCATCGCCTACATCTCCGCGGCGCTGATGGAAGGCGCCCGCGACGGCCGCACCGTGGCCGACCTGATGCACTTCGGCACCACCCTGCTCAGCCGCGAGCAGGTGATGGAAGGCATCCCGGAAATGATCCCGGATATCCAGGTGGAAGCCACCTTTCCCGATGGCACCAAACTGGTGACCGTCCACCAACCCATCGCGTGAGGCCCAGCCATGATTCGTGATGCAACCGAGCACGACCTGCCCGCGATCCGCGACATCTACAACGACGCGGTGCTGAACACCACGGCGATCTGGAACGAACAGCCGGTAGACCTGGCTAACCGCCTGGCCTGGTTCAGTGCGCGCCAGGCGCAGCGCTACCCGATCCTGGTCGCGGTGGAAAACCACGAAGTGACGGGCTACGCCTCGTTCGGCGACTGGCGCCCCTTCGAGGGTTTTCGCTACAGCGTCGAGCACTCGGTGTACGTGCGCAACGATCAGCGCGGCAAAGGCCTCGGCCCACGCCTGATGCAAACCCTGATCGAACGCGCCCGCGCCGGCGGCAAACACGTGATGGTCGCGGCCATTGAAAGCGGCAACCAGGCCTCGCTCCGCCTGCATGAGCGCCTGGGTTTCAGCACCACCGGGCAGATGCCGCAAGTGGGCATCAAATTCGGCCGCTGGCTCGACCTGACCTTTATGCAACTGACCTTGAATCCGGGCGCCGAACCGCCCCAGGAGTGAGATCGATGAACGCCGCGCAACTGCGTCGAGTCAATGCTGAAAGTTTTGCCCACTATCGCCAGGGCTTGATCGAGCTGTTGCTGGATGCGGTCAGGCACGGCGCGTCGATCGGCTTCATGGCCGACTTCGACGAGGCCCAGGCCCGCGCGTATTTGCACGGCGTGCAAGCGAGCATCGAAGACGCCAGCCTGTTGCTGTGGGTGGTGGTGCGCGACGAGCGCGTGATCGCCAGCGTACAACTGGCGCTGTGCCAGAAAGCCAACGGTTTGAACCGCGCCGAAGTGCAAAAACTGCTGGTACACAGCAGCGCCCGCCGCCACGGCCTGGGCCACCAGTTGATGCAAGCCCTGGAACTCGCCGCGCGCCAACACAAGCGCGGCCTGCTGTACCTGGACACCGAAGCCGGCTCCGAGGCCGAAGCCTTCTATCAAGCGCTGCGCTACACCAAAGTCGGTGAACTGCCCGATTACTGCCAAAGCCCGGACGGGCGCTACAGCCCGACCGCCATCTACTACAAGACCCTGGGGCAACCTGCATGATTCCTGGTGAATTTCAGATCCAGCCTGGCGACATCGAACTCAACGTCGGCCGCCGCACCGTCAGCCTGAGCGTGGCCAACAGCGGCGACCGGCCGATCCAGGTGGGCTCGCACTATCACTTTTTCGAAACCAATGACGCGCTGACCTTCGACCGCGCGCTGAGCCGGGGCATGCGCCTGAATATTCCAGCGGGCACGGCGGTGCGGTTTGAGCCGGGGCAGAGTCGCGAGGTCGAGTTGGTCGATTTCGGCGGAGGGCGGCGGGTGTTTGGGTTTGCCGGGCGGATCATGGGCGACCTTTAGGGCCTCATCGGGGGCAAGCCCCCTCCCACAGTTGGAATGCATTCCCATGTGGGAGGGGGCTTGCCCCCGATAGCGATTTCACATTCAACACATTTTTCTCAGGGCTCACACACATGAAAATCAGCCGCCAAGCCTACGCCGACATGTACGGCCCCACCGTCGGTGACAAGGTCCGCCTGGCCGACACCGAGCTGTTCGTCGAAGTCGAACAAGACTTCACCGTCTATGGCGAAGAAGTGAAATTCGGCGGCGGCAAAGTGATCCGCGATGGCCAGGGCCAGAGCCAGTTGCTCGCCCATGAAGTGGTCGACACGTTGATCACCAACGCGCTGATCATCGATCACTGGGGCATCGTCAAGGCCGACGTCGGCCTCAAGAACGGTCGCATCCACGCCATCGGCAAAGCCGGCAACCCGGACATCCAGCCCGGCGTGACCATGGCCATCGGCGCCAGCACCGAAGTGATCGCCGGTGAAGGCATGATCCTCACCGCCGGCGGCATCGACTCCCACGTGCATTTCATCTGCCCCCAGCAGATCGAAGAGGCACTGACCAGCGGCGTCACCACCATGATCGGCGGCGGCACCGGCCCGGCCACCGGCACTAACGCGACGACCTGCACCTCCGGCCCGTGGCACCTGGCGCGCATGCTGCAAGCCAGCGACTCGTTCCCGATGAACATCGGTTTCACCGGCAAGGGCAACGCCAGTTTGCCCGAGCCGTTGATCGAGCAGGTCAAGGCCGGCGCCATCGGTTTGAAGCTGCACGAAGACTGGGGCACCACGCCCGCGAGCATCGACAACTGCCTGAACGTCGCCGACCAATACGACGTGCAGGTGGCGATCCACAGCGACACCCTCAACGAATCCGGCTTCGTCGAAACAACGCTGGCCGCGCTCAAGGGCCGCACCATCCATACCTACCACACCGAAGGCGCCGGCGGCGGCCACGCGCCGGACATCATCAAGGCCTGCGGTTTCCCCAACGTGCTGCCCAGTTCGACCAACCCGACGCGGCCATTCACGCGCAACACCATCGACGAACACCTCGACATGCTGATGGTCTGCCATCACCTCGACCCGAGCATCGCCGAAGACGTGGCCTTCGCCGAAAGCCGCATCCGCCGCGAAACCATCGCCGCCGAGGACATCCTGCACGACCTCGGCGCCTTCTCGATGATCAGCTCCGACAGCCAGGCCATGGGCCGCGTCGGCGAAGTGATCACGCGCACCTGGCAAACCGCCGACAAGATGAAAAAACAGCGCGGCGCCCTGCCCGGCGACGGCCCCGGCAACGATAACTTCCGCGCCAAGCGCTACATCGCCAAGTACACCATCAACCCGGCGATCACCCACGGCATCAGCCATATCGTCGGCTCCATCGAAGTCGGCAAATGGGCCGATTTGGTGCTGTGGCGCCCGGCGTTCTTCGGCATCAAGCCGACCCTGATCCTCAAGGGCGGCGCGATTGCCTCAAGCCTGATGGGCGACGCCAACGCCTCGATTCCCACGCCGCAGCCGGTCCACTACCGGCCGATGTTCGCCAGCTTCGGCAGCGCCCTGCACGCCACCAGCCTGACCTTTATCAGCCAGGCCGCCGAGGATGCCGGCTTACCGCAAGCCTTGGGTTTGAAGAAGCAGATCGCGGTGGTCAAGGGCTGTCGCAACGTGCAGAAAACCGACCTGATCCACAACGACTACCTGCCGCACATCGAAGTGGACCCACAGACGTATCAGGTCAAGGCCGACGGCGTGTTGCTGTGGTGCGAGCCGGCAGACGTGCTGCCGATGGCGCAGCGGTATTTCTTGTTTTAGCGCCGCTGATTCAACCCTGAAAACCGAGGTTTTCAGGGTTGCGTTGCGCGCCGCATGATCAATCGACGCGGCGCCCCAGCGCCTGGTCGCAGAGGCGGCGCAGGATGTTTTTACTTTCCTCGGCCAACACGGCGATGTCTGCGTAGTATCGCGCGTCACTCATCACCAGGCCGGGGGCGATTTCGCTGGCGGGCTTGCCGAGGGTGCGGGCGGTGGTTTCGATGATTTTTCGTTGTGCGGCCTTTTGCGTGTCCGACAGGTTGCCATCGGTGGCCCACGCCGTCTGCGCTTCCAGCAGATCATCCAGCGCCCGGCTCTTATTGAGCAGCACCTCAAACGCCTCGGCGTGAGTGGCTTCAAGGTAGTTGCGCCAGAAGTCCTGCTCGATCAATTGTTCCCGGAGCAGGTCGCCCTCCTCCAGGCGCGTGACACGCTCATAGGCGTCATCGAGCATCTTGGGGGTCACGTCCGGTTCACTGAAGCGCATGCTCCTGGATTGCCAGGGCAGGTCCAGCCTTTGGGCAAGCCCGGTGACATACGCCAGGTGGATCTCCACCTCATCCAGCGTGCGTAACCGGTTGCCTTGGTCATCGTACTGGGCAACCAAATTCCCCTCGGCATCGTAGCGAGGAAAAGGCCGCCCCTGTGCCCTGAGTTCTTCCACGCGGGCGCGGGCGATCCTGCCCACCTCCTCCAAGCGCGACTTGCCCTTGGCCAGGTCCAGCAGTTCAAGCCGGACCCATTCCGGGCGACCCGACGCATGGGCTTCCCACTGCAGTACCTCGACCCCCATCGCGTTGAACAGTTGGGCGCCGGCGTCAACACAGGTAGTCGGCGCCGTGGCCATTTGGAAGAGTTTTGCGCGTAGCCGGGGTTCGGCGTCGGCAGCCTCGAGCATGCGCCAGACTTTCGCCGTCAGTTCGATCTTGTACGGCGCTAAAAGCGCATCGGACGACTCCGACAGCTTTCTGATTTCGTCAAAAAACGGCTCCGAACCGTGCGCGCCCTCCAAAGCATCCCAGACTGGCTGTTTGGCCTGCCATTCGTCCGCCGTCAAACCGGCCATCCAGTGCGCACTGTCTTGCGTCCCGGCGGGCGGTAGGCGCCGCTCAGGGTCGATACCGACGGACTCGATATAGCCTCTGAGCGTGCTGCGCACCTCTGGCGTCAAGAGCAATTGGTCAACGCGCGTGCGGGCGAGCACACCGGCTTGATCAGAGCCCAGGGCCACGGCGGGTATGCGGTCAATGGCGTTGGCGCTTAAATCCAGCACGAACGAACGCGGCCGTGGCACCTCAAGGAGGCCTACAGGCCAGCCGGTCAGCCCGGTGCCACCCAGCCAGAGCAATCGCAGCTCGCGCATTTGGCTGATATCAGGTGCGAGCCCCAACGGGTTGCCATCCAGCCACAGTTCGCGTAAATGCCGCATCAGCCTCAACCGCCCGGCCGCCTCTGCATCCAGAACGATATGGTTTTCCGCCATTTCCAGCACCCCAAGACGTGACATCTGCGTGATCTGCGGCGGCAGTCGAGTCAACTCGCACGCGGCAATATCCAGGGCTTGCAGGGCGGCAAAGTGCGACAGGAACGGCACGTTTACATCGCTGAAATCGGAGTTCGACAGATCCAGCCCGCTCACATGGTCAAAGTTGGCACTCAAGGCCGGCAGGCTTTGCAGTTGCCGGTGAAACGGTTTGTTCGCCAGTTCGATCTTCTGCCCCAGGTAGCGCCCGGCTGCGTCGTAATGCCTGGCGCCGATCCGGCGCCAGGCATCCTTGAGCGCGCGCACGATCTCGCTGCGCATCAGCAACTGTTCGCGATAGGCCGGGCTGCCGAACTCACCCACGCCTTCAATCGGTACGCTCATCCAATGTTGCAGCGCGGCATCCAGCACCTTGTACTCGCGCTCCAGCGCCTTGAGCCACAGGTCGCTGTAGGGATCGTTGGCCGCCCGCAGTGCAATCACCTCCTCGTCGGTGAAGTCCGGGTACAAGCTGCGCAGGCGCTCCTCAAGGATGCGATCCCAGTCCCCCAGGCCCACGCCCCGGCCACTCAAGGGATAGCCACGGCGATTGCCGGGCAAGACGCTGGGCGCCACGAAGAACGGCCGGCTCTCGGGCAGCATCTGCAACAGGCTGCGTAATTGCGGCCGGGGCAAGGCATGTCGCTGGATCAGCGCCTTCAATTGTTGCCCCTGCCCGACGTGAGGCAAGCCCAGGGAAACGCGATGCGCATCAGGCAAGGCATGCTGGATCGAGCCATAGAGACTGTTGATGATGTACAGCGAATTGGCCGCTTCATCGAACGCCTGGTACCGACCTGGAGACACCCACACCAGCACCTTGCGGCTGCTCGCATCGACGGGGCCGACACTGGCGCGCAAGGCGCCCTCGTAGTCACGTTCGCGCACCTCCAGCCGCAAGTCGTCTTGCCAGCCGGGCAGCGCTTCGAGGGTGTTGAGCACCAGTGTCTCGGTGTCCGGGCCGACCAGGGCGTCCAGGTACAGCCCTTGATAGGCGCGTACCAGGCGCATCTGGCGCTGCATGCCACGGGCCTGCCTGGCCAGCGCCAGCGGCACCTTGCCGGTGCTTTTGAGGCTCGCCAGCTCAGCCGTCGGTGCACCGTCAAGCAACTCGCGGCCCATGGCGTTCGGCAAACCTTTGAAATCACGCTGCAACGCCTGCAGGGCCGAGTCGGAGGCAGGTGCCTGACGGCTATACAAACTGTTGAACAACCGCGCGCGTTGCCCGACCGAAAAATCCGCCAGGGCCGATTGAAGCAGCGTTATGCGCGCGGCGTTATCGACGGGAATGTACTGATAGAACTGGCGCAGGATCTGCGCCACTTGGTCTCGACTGAACGCCTGGATGATGCGTTCGGGTAATTTGCCGCTCATCAGGTCCGTCATGCTGATGTTGATCACCTGCGTCGCGGACTGACCCACAGGCGCGTACCGAACACGTTGGGTCGACGCGCCCGAGCCCTCAGCCACTTCTATGGCCCACGAAGCCGGCCAGTCTGGCAGCTCGACCGCCAGCGGCACCGCATACTGGGCCAGGGGGCTGGACAGGTTGCCGCTGCGAATCAGCTCGCTCACCTTCACCGCATCGGCGTAGGCCCGAAACTGGCTGGCCGTGTCTTTAAGCACGGCCGGGACCGCCGCGCTTTCGCTGTGTACGCGGCGCAATACGTCGTCATCCACGTCACTGACCGTGCGAATCTGCTCCAGCTCGATGTCGTTGAAACCCTCCATTGACGATCCCAGGCGTTGCATCAAGCGTGGCTGCTGCCAGCTCAGCGGCTGCTCCATCTCATGGTGCCAGCCACCGGAACCGTTGTGACGGATCTCCGGCTGGTAGGCATCGGGGCGCCGCGGATGCTGAATGCGATATTTGCCGGGGTACGGGTCTTTTTTCAGCTCCAGGGGCTGGCCTTCGAGCAGCAGAATCTGGTCACGCCCGTAGCGGTGCAAGCCTTCCGCGGAGGGCAGCGAATCCGCCGCGATGTTGATGTTGCGCACATAGGGTTTCAGGTCCGGCTTCCAGAGCCGGACTTTGCCGCCGGGCACTTTGACCCGCTTCAGGCTTTCGACAAACGGCGAGACGCTAAAGTGGAAAACCACTGCCCCTGCGCCGAGCATCACCAGGTTTTCCAACACATCGCCCACGTGCAACCAGCCGGCCTCGCGGTCCCCCGTGCTCAGCTCATGAACCCCTTCAAAGACCTCAAACAGCAACTGGGCAGCCGTCACCGCCAACATCGCATAGCCCAATGGCGGCACCGCCATCGAGACGGTATTCAACACCAACATGCCCAGGCCCAGGTAATGCGACCAGCGCCGGGAGCGGTTGGCGGCATCGGTTTGCGCGGTCGTTATGGCTTCGGCGAGCCCATCGTCCAGCAAGCGCTCGAGCTGGCTTTCGTAGAGTTCGTCCCACAGGTCGATGATGCTCCAGAGCCCCTTGATCGGGTCGCTGTTGATATCCAGATTCGGGCCTTTGATGGGGATTCGAACGGTATGGGCGGGGTCACCCAGCACCTGGGTGAACGGCGTCGGGGCGAGCAGTTTTGACCAGAACTGCCCACGCTCCGAGCGCATCCACCGCGCCGCCCATGACTGCTGCGGCGCGTCGTCGACCAACTCCGTCAACCGGCGAAAGTAATAGGGGCGGTCCTTCTTGGCCACGAAACGGCTGAAAAACACCTGGTATTGCGTGGGTTCGATGCCCTTGGATCGGTCGTCATCTTGGGTGCCGTGGGTCAGGCGGTCCGTCATGTCCTGGCGGAATTCGGCAAACGACGCGTAGCGCTTGATCGGCTGGACCGGATCGTCGGGAAACCAGGCGATAAACCAGGTGCCATAACGCCGGATCACGCTTGGTTCGATGAGCAAACAGCCTTGAAGCCGCAGGTGCATCAGGCAGGGCGTGCTGTACCAGATCTGTTTGTCGCCGATCTTGATGTTTTTCTCACCGCTGGCCACTCTCAACAGCAACGCAAAATCATCGGCGCCGATATCCCCCTTGAGCAACGCGAGGTGCGCCGCCACCTTGAGGGCGTCTTTTTTCCAGCGGGTAAAACGCAGGCGCAACAACGCCTCGTCGACCACATTGGCGGAGCGCAGGTGACTCTTGAGGTAGGCCTGGTACTGAGCGCCCAGGTCCAGCTCACGGCAGAGCGTGACAAACGTATCGATGGGAAGCGCGGTAGTGACACGCTCAAAACGACCGGTGTCATCGTCGGGCCGGGTGATGAAACCTGAAGCACTGTTGAAAAAACCGGGCGCCGCTTCCGGTGCTTCAAAGTTGTTCAGCGCCGCTTGCAGCAGGGAAAACGTCTTGGTCTTGAACCCGCCCGTTTGCCGGCCGAAGGCGTCTTCTGCCGGCACATACAGCAGCAGATACGTTTGCTGCACATCCAGCGTGTAACCGGCGTCTTTTAGTGCGGTTTCCAACAACGGCTGGGCGAACGCCGTGACCGTCTGGACCTTTGCCATCTGCGCTTCCCATTGGTTCAATGAGTTCCAACTGGCGTCGACAAAGGTCTTGAGCGTGTCTTTTTGCTGCTGCGTGGTCGAGATGTACCAGCCAGGCAACTCAGGGCTGAGCTGGCGCAGTGCGGCGCGGTTGTGCGGAGAGGCGTTGACGAGTGCCTGCGGTATCAGGCTGGCGAGCGTTGCGTAGTGTTGCCCTTGGTCTCCCGCAGGAAGCGGGGCTTGGGTGTGGGCCATGAAAAACTACCTCATTGTGAAAATGAGCAGCTTATTCATGGCCCCCACGGGCCTGGGCCTAACTATGCAAGACAGTTGCCCGGGTGGATCAGTTGTTCCAGCCTTTGCGCGGATCGAAGGCGGCGCTGTCGGCCAGTGCCTTCCACAACCCGAGCACTTCCTCGCTGGCCTCTTTGGGCATCACCACTTTCAGTTGGATGAACAGATAACCGCGCTGCCCGCCCTTGTTCATCAGGCCATGGCCCTTGGCGCGCATGCGCTGGCCGTTCTGGCTGCCGGCCGGGACCTTGAGGTTGATCTTGCCGGTCAGGGTCGGCACGGCGACTTCGGTGCCCAATGCCAGTTCCCACGGTGCCACCGGCACGGTGATCACCAGGTTTTCGCCTTCGACCTCGAATTTTGGGTGCGGCGCAAACTTGACGATCAGGTACAGATCACCGTTGGCCCCACCGCCAATGCCCGGCGCGCCCTGGCCTTTGAGGCGGATGCGCTCCCCGTCGGTGACCCCGGAGGGGATCTTCACGTTCAGGCTCTTGACGGTGTTGCTGACATGCCGGCCCGAAGCGTCGTATTGCGGTACCTGGAAGCTGATCTGCTTGGACTCGGTGGACAGCGTCTCTTCAAGAAACACCGACAGTTGCATCTCCACGTCCTGGCCTTTGCGCCCGGTACTGCGGCGCTGACCGCCGCTGAAACCGTCGCCACGAGCGCCGAAGATCGAGCTGAAGAAGTCCGAAAAATCCCCCTGATCCTCGCCGCCACTGTAGCCGCCACGGCTCTGCCAGCCGGGTGGCCCCTGGAACGGCTGGCCATGCTGGCCGTATTTGCGCAACTCGTCGTACTCGGCGCGCTTGTCGGCGCTTTTCAGCGCTTCATAGGCTTCAGACGCGTCCTTGAACTTGGCTTCGGCGTCTTTTTCCTTGCTCACGTCCGGGTGATATTTGCGCGCCAGCTTGCGATAGGCGGTCTTGATCGCCTTGTCGTCCGCCGTCGGCTCCACGCCAAGGATCTTGTAATAGTCTTTAAAGTCCATCTGGGGGGTCACCCTCCGTCATCGATATCGCACAGCCAGCGGCACAGCATGCGCCGGTTTGCAGCGTTTGGATTGACTGAACTCAATCCCAAGCCGATGGCTGCGTCAGAAGTTTATCGGCACCGCACGAATAACCTTGCAGCCACCGACCGTATGCTGGACAAGTTGGGGGCAAACGCTGGTCTTTCAAGGCGCGCTGCTGGCTATTTAACAGATCGTCGGCCTACGCATCTGCGCGCGGGTGGCATACACTGCGCGGCCGTTTTTCAACCGGAACCCGATAGACATGAAAAACCCATCCCCAGCCCGTGCCTGCGGCATCGACTTTGGCACGTCCAACTCCACCGTCGGCTGGATTCGCCCCGGCATGGAAACGCTTATCGCGCTGGAGGACGACAAAATCACCTTGCCGTCGGTGGTGTTCTTCAACTTCGAGGAGCGCCGCCCGGTCTACGGTCGCCTGGCGCTGCACGAATACCTGGAGAACTACGAAGGCCGGCTGATGCGCTCGCTCAAGAGCCTGCTGGGTTCCAAGCTGATCAAGCATGACACCAGCGTGCTGGGCACCGCGATGCCGTTCACCGACTTGCTGGCGCTGTTTATCGGCCAACTCAAGAGCCGTGCCGAAACCGCTGCCGGCCGCGAGTTCGAAGAAGTGGTGCTGGGTCGCCCGGTGTTCTTCGTCGATGACGACCCGATGGCCGACCAGGAAGCCGAAAATACCTTGGTCGACGTGGCACGCAAGATCGGTTTCAAGGACATCTCGTTCCAGTACGAACCGATTGCCGCGGCCTTCGACTACGAGTCCACCATCGAAAAAGAAGAGCTGGTGCTGATTGTCGACATCGGCGGCGGTACCTCGGACTTCTCGCTGGTGCGCCTGTCGCCGGACCGTCGTCACAACGACAACCGCCACGACGACATCCTCGCCACCGGCGGCGTCCACATCGGCGGTACCGACTTCGACAAACAACTCTCGCTGGCCGGCATGATGCCGCTGTTCGGCTACGGCAGCCGCATGAAAAGCGGCGCCTACATGCCCACCAGCCACCACATGAACCTGGCCACGTGGCACACCATCAACTCGGTGTACTCGCAAAAATCCCAGCTGGCGTTGGGCAGCATGCGCTACGACATCGAAGACACCGGCGGCATCGACCGCCTGTTCAAGCTGATCGAACAGCGGGCCGGGCACTGGTTGGCGATGGAAGTCGAAGAAACCAAGATCCAGCTGACCCACGAAAACAGCCGCCATGTGCTGCTCGACCGGGTGGAGCCAGGGTTGAGCGTGGACCTGAGCCGTGCGCTGTTCGAGTCGGCCATCGATGCGCTGCTCGAGCGCGTGCGTAACAGCGTCACCCAATTGCTCACCGACGCGTCGGTGGACGTGGCGCAGGTGGACACGGTGTTCTTTACCGGCGGTTCCAGCGGCATTCCGGCGCTGCGCCACAGCATCTCGGCGATGCTGCCGAATGCGCGGCATGTGGAAGGGAATATCTTTGGCAGTATCGGTAGCGGGTTGGCGATTGAGGCGAGTAAGCGCTACGGCTGCTGATCCATCACCCACTCACTGCCACTGAACATCCAAATGTGGGAGGGGGCTTGCCCCCGATGGCGGTGTGTCAGCAACAGATGCATCGCCTGATACTCCGCCATCGGGGGCAAGCCCCCTCCCACATTTAGGCCTGCTTACGCCTCAAGCGCTGGCTGCGTTCAGCCTGGCGCCCCCTCAGACCATCCCGCCGAGCTTCAACTCACTCTTCAAATACGCGTAGTAAATCGGCCCCGCCACCACGCCTGGCAGGCCGAACGCTGCCTCGAACACCAGCATCGCCAACAACAACTCCCACGATTTGGCACTGATCTGCCCGCCGACGATCCGCGCGTTGAGGAAGTACTCGACCTTGTGGATCACGATCAAATACCCCAGCGCCGCCACCGCCACCCAGATCGACAGCGACAGCGCGACGATGGTGATCAGGGTGTTGGACATCAGGTTGCCGATCACCGGCAGCAGGCCGAGCAGGAAGGTCAGTACGATCAGGGTTTTGGTCAGCGGCAGGTGAATCCCGCACAGCGGCAGCACCACCGCGAGGAATACGGCAGTAAACACGGTGTTGAGGGCGGCGATCTTGATCTGTGCAAAGACGATGTTGCGAAACGCCTGGACCAACAGGTGCAGACGATCGAACAGCGCGGCGGCCAGGGGTTTGCGTTTAGTCAGGTCAGGGATGCGCTGCAGTGCGATGATCGCGCCGAGCACCATGCCGATCAGCAGGGTGACGAACATGTGGGCGGCATCTTTGCCCACCAGTTGCAGGTCGCTCAGGTGTTTGCTGATCCAGTCGCCGATGGCCACCCGGAATTCGGCGGCGCTGGCGGGCAGGTAGGCGTCGAGGAACGGCGGCAACTGGCCGCGCGCGCGGTCGACCACGCCCATGAATTTGTCGAGGGAGGCCCCGGGGTTTTCCGCTTCGTGGAGCAGGAAGCTGATCGCGCCGGCAAAGATCAGGGCCAACACGCTGACGATCAAGGTGCCGAGCAAGGCGACAGCGAGCCAGCGCGCACGCCGACCTTCGATCAGCCGTTGCAGTTGAGGGGTAAGCATGTTGACCAGTTCAAACACCAACAGACCGGCCAGCAGGCTGGGCAGTAACTTCAGCGGCAGAACCAGCAGTAACCCGCCGAAAATGATGATGTAACTGGCCAGCAACAACACGTGACGCTGAGAAAACGTTGGCATACAGCCTCAAAACGAACGGCGTTAAAGGATGGGCAGTCTGCCAGCCTTGGCGGAATCAAGCGAGGGGATCGGTGGTGAATGCGATCAAGTGTGGGAGCTGGCGTGCTATCGCAGGCAAGCCAGCCTCACACATTTGCTCTTCAGCGGCCGCGAAATCGCCATCAGCCTTTGAGGCAGGTGCTCATGAACGTCTTGCGTGCATCGCCAATCAGCGCCTTGGTTTTCGCCGACGCATTGCAATCCTTCATCTTCTGCTGCTGCGGGGTCAATGTCTTCGCATCATTGGCCGCCGGCGCCGACAGGCAGGTTTTCATGAAGGTCTTGCGCTCGTCGCCCTTGAGCGTCTTGGTGGTGGCCTCGGCATTGCAGGTGGTCATTTTAGTTTGCTGGGCGGTCGCGGCAAAACCTTGGGAACACAGCATCAGGCCCATCATCAACAACGGAATTCGCAGCATCTTCATGGAGTTTTCTCCCTGTTACCGTGCCGGACGGCACGGCCTACCGACGAGTGTAGCCAAACCTTGTAACATCTTCACCGGCCACGGATGTTTGCCCGTCGGTACTGCTCCGGGGTACAGCCGGCGTGGCGCTGGAACATCGCGATAAACGCCGAGGCGGTGCTGTAGCCGAGGTCGAAGGCCACCTGTTGCACGCTGCGCTCGCTGTCGAGGGCTTCGATGGCTGCCAGGTAGCGCAGGCGCTGGCGCCATTCGCCGAAGCTCATGCCCAGCTCGCGCACAAATTGGCGGGCCAGGGTGCGTTCGCTCACATGCACCTGCTCGGCCCATTGCGCCAAGGGGCGGCTATCCCCCGGTTCGGCCTGCATGCCTTCGAGCACGCCGAGCAGCCCGGATTGGCGCGCGTAGGGTAGGAAACCATCGTGGATCGGTGCCTGCTTGAGCTGGTCCACCAGCACCTGGGCCAGGCGGATATCGGCTTCGGTGTGGGGGATGTTGACATCACGTTGGGCGAAGTCGCTGAGGATCGCCTTGAGGATATCGCTGATCGCCAAGGTACAAGGCTGCTTGGGCAGTTGCGCGCACAGCGGCGGGGCAAGGCCCACCGAGCGGTAGACAATGGCCTGGGCGTTGTAGGAACTGTGTTCGGTGTCCGGCGGTATCCACACCGCGTACTGCGGCGGCGACATAAAGCGGCTGCCGGCCACTTCCATGCGCATCACCCCGCTCGCCGAATAATCCAACGAACCCCAGAAGTGCCGGTGCGGGGTGCATTCGGTGTTCGGGGCAAAATCGGAGTAACGGAAGTACACCGGGCTCGGCAGGCTGGGGAAATCCGCAAGGCGGACGGTGTGTCTGGGCATGTTGTCTGGATTCAGAGGTCGTTTGTCTGGATCGCAGTATAGGCTTCGATCCAGACAGGGGATAATCCCGTCTCATCAACACACTGGGTTGCTTTCAATGCAATACGCGTATCCCCTGCTGGCCATTTTCATCTGGGCCGGCAACACCGTGGTCAACAAACTGGCCGTGGGTTCGATCTTCCCTGCTGAAATCGGCTTCTACCGCTGGTTGTTGGCGGCGCTGCTGTTTACCCCGTTCATGCTCAAGCCGGTGATTGCCCATTGGCCGGTCATCCGCCCGAACCTGGGCAAGATTTTTATCCTCGGCGTGCTGGGCATGGCGGTGTATCAAAGCCTGGCCTATTACGCCGCGTCGCTGACCAGCGCCACCAACATGGGCATCATCCTGTCGCTGATGCCATTGATGGCGTTGACGGCGGCGATCATCAGCCTCGGCCAACGCCTGACGTTTGGTGCACTGAGCGGCGCGCTGCTGTCGTTCGCCGGCGTGGTGGTGGTGGTGTCGTCTGGCAGCCTGGGCGCGTTGCTGCAACACGGGGTCAACCTGGGCGACGCGATGATGCTGGTCGCCACCCTGGCCTACGCGGTCTACAGCACCCTGTTGAAAAAATGGCAACTGCGCCTGCCGCCGTTGGTGTTGCTGTATTTGCAGGTGCTGGTGGCGGTGGTGGTGCTGTTTCCGCTGTTCCTGTTTTCGGCAAAAGCCGGGCTGGGCTGGGCGAATATCCCGTTGGTGCTGTACGCCTGCCTGCTGGCCTCAATGCTCGCGCCGTTGGCCTGGATGCACTCGGTCAAAACCCTGGGGCCGAGCCGCACCACGTTGTTTTTCAACCTGCTGCCGCTGATTACCGCGCTGATTGCGGCGCTGGTGTTGAAGGAAGAACTGGCGCTGTATCACCTGGTGGGCGGGCTGTTGACGTTGGGCGGGGTGATTTTGTCGGAGCGCTGGACCACGCCGGTCGGGCGTAAGCTGGGCGTTGCCTGAGCTATCGCTATCGGGGGCAAGCCCCCTCCCACATTGGACCGCGTTCGCCCTGGCGCCTCGGTCAACTGTGGGAGGGGGCTTGCCCCCGATGAACGATAACGCGGTGCACCTGCTACACCCCGGCCGCCTTGAGCCGCCGCGCATGCTCGACGAACAAGCGGATCGGCTCCGCCCCCTTGCCCACCAACCCCAGCGACTGGTTGACGATATCGAAATGGTCGAGGGCGTAGTCATCGCCGATCACCGTGCCCAGGTGTGAGCTGTAGCGCCCGACCATGCCATCGCACTGGCCCTTCTCGCGCACGAAGCTGCGGGCGAACAGGCGGCAACTGCGATTCGTGCCATCGAACAGGTTGCGCCCGCGATCGGTCTTACCCGGTTGCAAGGTGCCGGACCACGAGTAATAGCGCACGCCATTCACCTCTTCGGCGCCCTGCCCGCCCCACGTCTGCGGCAATCCCTGGGGATATTCACGATTAAACAACGCCACCCCCGCGCGGGTCAGCGACTGGTGCGAGGCGTGCAGGTCCGCCTTGAAGCGCGGGCCACGGTAGCCGGTTTCGAGCAGGCTCATGACGGCGGCGACCAGGTGAAACAGCGCGCTGACGATCCGGCCTTTGACGCTGTCCATCGGGTAATGGGCATGGAAATAATCCGCCAGCTCCGAACCGTGATTGGGCCCGGCCACCGACGTCACCGACGCGATCCAGTCCGGGCGCTTGGCGGCGGCATAACGC
>NZ_JAKNRV010000091.1:0-16398 GCF_023072625.1 Pseudomonas emilianonis | reverse complement strand
TATATAACTTCATACACCTGGCGCTTGCCCGAAGCCGACAGCGCACCGGCCGGCTCCGGTCAGAATGCGCTGGCCGTGGGCGCGGCCATTTCGCTGGCCAACCCGAAAAACATTGTGTACTGGGGTGCGCTGGGCAGTGCTCTATCGGGCATCGTCGGGGCCACGCCCAGCCATGCGCAGACGCTGATGTTTTTCGCCGGTTTCATGCTGGCTTCGGTGTTGTCGTGTTTTCTGACTGCCGCACTGGTGAATCTGTTGCGCAAGAACGCCTCGCCGACCTGGCAGCGCATCAGTTATGGGGCATGCGGTGTGGTCTTGATCTATCTCGCGGTTCTCGCGGCGCAAGGTGTATGAAGTTATATATGCCCGGTAACGTGTGATTACCGAAATCACCTGGAGATGTCTATGCGCTCGACCAACATGCTCGGCATTTTCTGCGCGCCGGCAAGGAACAGGACCTGATTCTGGTCAGCGTCTTCAATCCGCCACTGCGGGGTGATGAGCGACATAATCTCAATGACAGTTCGGGATCGGCTTACTGATGTTTCTTCAGACCGCTATGCCACGTCGCTTACACAAAGGAGCTCCCTATGCGTAAGGATTATCTCGCTTTTTTTATCTCGCTCTTTCTATCGAGGCTGGCGGATCAGATCCTGTTGTTTACTGTGCCGCTGGTGGTGTTCCAGACCACCAACAGCGCTTCATGGGCAGGGCTAGCGTTTTTCGTCGAATCGCTGCCGCGATTTCTCGCGTTCCTATTGTGCGGCGCCCTGTGCGACAAGTACTCGCCTATTAAGATCCTGCACATCAGTCAGGTCTACCGGGCATTGCTCTGTGTGCTGGGGGTGGTGCTCTACGGAGTCTTTGGTGGCATCGGTTGGGTAGTGGTGCTGTCGGCACTGTGCGGAGTGCTGACCACACAAGGCATCATGGCTCGCGAAGTGCTGATGCCGCATATCTTCCAGCACTACAGCTACACCAAGACGTTGTCCTACTCCCAGATCACCGACCAGGCGGGACTGGTCCTCGGGCCTCTGGTGGCGGCACTGATGCTTGAGGTTTGGGCTTGGCACTGGGTGGTGCTTTGGATCGCCGGATTGTTCCTGCTGGCAGACCTGAGCATGTTGGCGTGGCAACGTCTTGGCCGTATGACGCCGGACGTGTTCGAGCAGCATCAAGACATCTGGCTGCAGCCGTTGCGGATCGCTTTTGGGCATATCCGTAGCCTGGCGGAATTGAAAAAAATCATCATTCTGGCGGTAGGAGTCAACCTGATCGTTGGTGTCACCTTGGCAACTTCGGCGGCCATGGTGATCGGCCAGTACAGCGCCGGCAAGGATAGCTATGCAGGGCTTCAGGCGGCGGGTGCGGTGACAACAATCGTGATCCTGTTCCTTCTCGCTCGGGTGGTGCTGCCTCTGCGAGTCCTGGGCGGTGTCGGATATTCGATGATCGCAACGGGGGCATTCATCAGCGCCCTGAGTCCGAACTTGCTCGGCTATGGGTTGGGTTTCCTGCTGATCGTCGGCTTCGACAAAATGTTCAACGTCTACATACGCACTATCCGGCAGCGGGTGATACCGCCTCAGGACTTCGGCAAAACCGTTGGCGTCATCACGTTGCTGAACAACATGTCCCAGCCTCTGGCAGGTTTACTGGTGGCTTTGCTGGCGGCACCCTTGGGCACCCAGCAAGTCATTCTGATTTTGGCCGTGCTGACCAGCCTGCTTGGGGCATTTGCTGTGTGGTGGTTTGCAAAAGCGCGCGGCCCGTTCCCAACCTCGATTCTTGAGGCAGAACAAGAAGCCGGAAAATGAAAATGGGACTGAATCCACTTCCTTGGATTTGGATTGAAGCCAGTAACGAACGTGATGGGGTACGTTTCCGCCGCCCGGCACGTACCGTGCTTCACAAGGATTTCAACCAGGTGCGGGCTGATAAGATGGCGCCACTGCGCCGCCAATAGATAGAGAGAACGCCCATGAACCGTCTCGAACAGATTGCCCTGATGGCGACCTACAACCAGTGGATGAACCGCAAGATCTATGACGCGGCCGCCAAGCTGACGGAAGCAGAATTGCGGATGGATCGCCGTGCGTTTTTCGACTCGATCCTCGGCACGCTGAACCACCTGACACTGGGTGACACCGTGTGGCTCAAACGCTTTGCCCAGCACCCCGCCGGCCATTCGGCGCTGGCACCGTTAAGCGCGATTGCCGCCCCCACCGATCTCAAGCACCTGGCCTTCGCCAACCTGCACGAGCTGGCCTCCCACCGCGCCTGGCTGGATCAACTGATCATCGACTGGGCGCAGAGCCTGCGCGAGCCCGACCTCGACCTGCGCCTGCAATACCGCAACATGCGCGGCATCGCGGCGGACAAGCCGTTTTTCAGCTTGCTGATGCATTTTTTCAATCATCAGACCCATCACCGGGGCCAGGTGACAACGCTGCTGACCCAGGCGGGACACGATGTGGGCGATACCGACCTGCTCGCGCTGATCGACTGAACTCAGCGGGCGCTGAACTCGGCGTAGGCCTGCAACAAACGCGGAAAATCCTCCGGTGCGGGCAATTGTGCAAAGCGCTCGACTGCCGGCGTCGTAGCCCAGGGCAATTTCTCGCAGGTCCAGGTTTCCATGAAAGGCAGGTAATCCTTGGCGTTATCCAACAACGTCGCACGCACATTGACGAACTCATCTATGCCATGGGGGCGGGTAAACAGCCAGCTCATGCAATGCGGGCAAAAGTAATGGCGGTCCACGCCATGCATACCGCCGACCACGGGGCAACCCTGGGTCACGGTGAACGCACTGGCGGGAATCAGCGCACTTAGGGAGAACGCGCTGGCGGTCATCTTCTGACAACCGGTGCAATGGCAGGCCATGGTGATCACGGGGGCCTGGCTCACGCTGAAGCGCACTCGGTTACAACGGCAACTGCCTTCATGGGGCAGGTTTTCGACGCTCATCACTCACTCCTTTTTATGATTAGGCTTGAGGCAGGGTAACGTCGAGCGTTGCTGTTGAACAGCGCTCGGGGGCACAAACCGAACGCTGCGACCGGCGTGGGGTCGTAATTGAAGGTGTCGGGATTAATCGCAGCCCGCCCTCCCCGCGTGCATTGTGGGTCTACCGATGCGCGCACCCCCAAGAAGGAGACGCTTACATGGTCATTCACTTCAAGGTCGCCGGGCACTTAGCTTGCGGCCATCACGGCGACAACCTCCCCTCCAGCACTGAGCTGAAACGCGTCAAATGCCGTACCTGCCGCAACACTGAAGCCTACAAGGAAGCGCGACGCACCCAACGCAACGCTGCCCGCCGCGCTTCGCGCAAAGCCAAGACCCACACCTCCGGCGACTGGCGCAGCGCTTGGGCACAACGCCTGACCGACCTGCCTGGGTTGCAGCGTCTGCCGCGCGGCTTCAGTGGCCAGCCCTTCGTATAGGCCAAGATGCAGAAGCCCCGGTCGCGCCGGGGCTTGATTCTGCTGGACCAAGTACGAGTGCCCTGCACTCACTCAATCATCATTGGCCACCGACCTGCTTACTACTAAGCATCCACTCTGAAGTGCAGAGACGGCGTATCGGCGTACCTGTCAATTTTGAGGCCTGTTCCCCAGCCCTCGGAATCTTCGGTTTCTCCCTGGGTACCTATGTAGATCACTGATCTATCGAGCTTTTTCATCCCCCTCTTTGTACAACAAAGGCGACCTTCGACCTTGCGCCGAAGCGCCCGGATCTATATATTCCCAACCCTGCTGGACCGCGCTACCGCCCGAATGGCGAAACTGGTAGACGCATGGGACTTAAAATCCCCCGCTCGTAAGGGCGTGCCGGTTCGATTCCGGCTTCGGGCACCATCTCTTGTTCCACTGACGGCCAGCAATGTCCGTGGAGCCCTTTAAAACTCGCCTTCTGGCGAGTTTTTTCGTTTATAGCATTCCGTCGGTTTCCAAGTGATTCCCACATTTTTAAGGGAAAGCTTTGGGGTACAGGTCAGTTCGATAATTGGTAGTACCCTTATCTCGCGCACTACAACTCCACTTTCTGATGCGGCTTGTCGCACAGCCAAGCCGCGAGACCGCGCCTGTAAACTGTTCGATGGTGATGGTCTCTATCTCTTAGTGCAGGCCAACGGCCGGAAAGGTTGGCGCATGCGATATGTAAAACCTGATGGCAAGCAGGGCCTAACCTCTTTCGGCAATTATCCTGTGATCAGCCTGACGGATGCTCGGACCAAATGGTTAGAGGTCAAGAGAGTGCTGGTGCAAGGCATTGACCCTTACAAAACAAGCGCAAGGGGGTCAGTTTTCGGTCAGCGGCAACACCGAAGCGCCGCATATCGATATTCAAGCTGAACCTGCTTACTGGCTGGACTGGCATCGGTTGGTTGGTAGCGCTTTACAGGGCTTTAGTGTTTCCGGTTACAGACAAATGAGTTTGCACCGGGCTTCTTGTATCTGCCCTTCGTCGTGCAACCATTGAGCTGGCTTTCTGCTTTTGCGACATCCTTTTCACCTGGCATTTACAGGACAGAGTGCAAAGTCGCGCTACTCCTTTGAAGAATTCCCTTTAGGCCCGCCCACAAGCGGGCTTTTTTTTGCCTGCTGCTAAGGTAATCCCCCCTGAAAAAAATACTCACCAGAAGTAGAATTTTCTCCTAATCGGATCAAGGAAATTTTGCGTGAAGAGATCACGTTTTTCAGACAGCCAAATCATGGCCATTCTCAAGCAAGCCGAGGCTGGAAGCCCGGTGCCAGAGCTATGTCGCGAGCACGGTATCAGCTCGGCCACCTTCTATAAGTGGCGCACCAAGTTCGGCGGCATGGACGCATCGCTGATGGCTCGGTTACGCGAGTTGGAGGATGAGAACCGGCGTCTAAAAAAAATGTACGCCGAAGAGCGGCTCAAAGCCGAAATCATCCAGGAGGCCATGGCAAAAAAGTGGTGAAGCCATCGCGGCGACGAGAGATGGCGCAGGAAGCGGTTCGTTCAGGTCGATGCAGTATCAAGCTCGCGTGCCTGGCCTTCGGGGTCAGCATCACGTGCTATCGCTATCAATCGCGCCTATCGCCTGAAAACGCCGAGATCGCCGATCACCTGATCCGACTCACGCATAACCAGCGCAATTGGGGGTTTGGCTTGTGTTTTCTGTACCTGCGCAACGTGAAGGGCTATGGCTGGAACCATAAACGGGTGTATCGGATCTACCGCGAGCTGGAACTGAATCTGCGGATCAAACCGCGTAAGCGCATCGTGCGCGAGAAGCCTGAACCGCTGGCCGTTCCGCAGGCAGCCAACCAGTGTTGGTCGATGGATTTCATGCACGATCAGTTAGCTGATGGACGCGGCTTTCGGGTTTTTAATCTGATTGACGACTTCAACCGCGAAGCCCTGGGCATGGAGATTGATTTATCGCTACCGGCTGAGCGCGTGGTGCGTGCGCTGGATCAGGTCATTGAATGGCGTGGTAAACCGCAGGCGATCCGCAGCGATAACGGCCCAGAATTCATCAGTGCCAAGCTCGCTGAGTGGGCGAAGAAACGAGGCATCCGCTTGGACTTTATTCAACCGGGTAATCCACAGCAGAATGCCTACGTTGAACGTTATAACCGGACTGTGCGCTATGACTGGCTGGGACATTACTTGTTTGAGTCGATAGCCGAAGTTCAGGACTATGGTACGAACTGGATCTGGACATACAATCACGAGCGCCCGAATATGGCCCTCGGCGGCATTACCCCAAAACAGAAGTTGGCCCTGGTGGCCTGAGGTCTACTTCTGGTGAGTTTTAGGAATGGGGGGATTACCCTAAGCTTTCGATACTCTTTAGCATTAGCGGAGACCAGGCAATGCTCTCCCCCAAATACTCCCTCGCCCGAGTCAACAGATAACCCGGCCCAGCTCCCGGCTTCTGGTTTCTGCCAGAAGCCGTATTTCTTATTCCACGTTGTTTGCAAGAAATTCGCCCGCCTTACGAACAAGCTTCCTCCATTCATCCTCATTGATGAGACCGGCTTTCTTCATGCGGTCGGCCTCACCAAGTAACTTGAAATATTTGTCCTCAACGTCCTGTTCGTTTACAACCTGGTACAGAAGGTCCCTCCAGGCTTTTACCGCTGAACGACGCATTACAGATCACCTGATCATGTCCGAGGAATGGAACCAGAGGTTTCAAGAAACGTTCAACGACGCCACGTTCGACCAGCGCACACATGGCATTATGCCATCGCTCGTTCAGATTAGAGATCATTCAGAGACGCGACGTCACTCGTTTAGAGAATTTTCATCTCAGGTGCATGCCACCGATCGTGATCTGCAGAGGCTGCGCTGATGGAGTTGACGCCGCTCGTCGAAAGCCAGGCCATACGGATGCCGGCCAGAACGCCCCAGGCGCCCTTGAGGTGATCGGGGAGAACGCCGGTGGTTCCCTGTTCACTCCACTGAGGAACATTGACGCCGAACTCAGACCAGATGCCCTCCCGCCCTAAAAAACGACGTTAACCAGTTCGCCTTTGGTTTTTCTAGCGCAAGGCTAATAACTCGCCCACAAATACAGCATTCACACGTTAATGTTTAAGTACCGCAACATTAATTTTAATGAATGTTTTTTTGCGCCTAACCGCTTGAGTCTTTGATATAGATCCCATGCCTCCGCGCCCGCCGACCTTTCCTCTATTCCAGTTGAGAAGCATCCCGTTTTGACTCACTAACTTTGCAGCAAAGCCGAAAGCTTAGTTACGCGAAACATTAGCAGTTACATCATTCTAGCCAACCCTAAAATTAGTACTTACGCACTTTTTAGAACGCATGACTCCTTGCTTTAATTGAGACACACCCCTTACCCTTCACGCCCGATAAAAAGCTCAGCTATTACTGAGTACTGTCCTTGCTCGCAGCGCGAGACGAGTATCAATTTCAATTAGAGAAACAAATATGAATCATGAACAAATAGCTGAAGACTCTGAAGACGAGGGATATAGTCAAGCCGCCCGCGCATCGGCAGCCTCCCGATGCACATGGATGAGCGTCATCGTCAATATCGCGCTCTCACTCATACAAATTGCAGTAGGCGTGATGTCAAAATCCCAGGGGCTTGTAGCCGATGGTATTCACTCGCTATCAGACTTGATCGCTGATTTCGTAGTGCTATTCGCCAGCCACAAAAGCAAAGAAGATGCTGACGAAGGTCATCCTTATGGGCATCTGCGTTTCGAGACCGCCGCATCCATGGTATTGGGAATACTATTGTTGATCGTGGGCGTCGGCATGATCGGATCTGCGGTGTTCAAACTTCAAACCCCTGAGTCGATTCCAACG
Source organism: Pseudomonas emilianonis (assembly GCF_023072625.1). Classification (NCBI taxonomy): domain Bacteria; kingdom Pseudomonadati; phylum Pseudomonadota; class Gammaproteobacteria; order Pseudomonadales; family Pseudomonadaceae; genus Pseudomonas; species Pseudomonas emilianonis. The sequence continues at coordinate 9,075 of NZ_JAKNRV010000091.1, read as the reverse complement.
GTACACGTTGCCGCCTTGTGGGTTGCCATTGCAGCGCTGGTAGCCAAGGAGCTGTTATTTCGCTTTATGCTGAGGGTCGCCAAAAAAGTTAAGTCTAGTTTGTTGGTTGCCAATGCCTGGCACGCAAGATCCGACGCCGCGTCCTCCTTGGTTGTCGGCATAGGCATCGTTGGTAATCTGGCGGGCTACCCGATTCTTGACCCCATTGCTGCGCTTGTTGTCGGAGGCATGATCGCCAAGATGGGTTGGAGCTTCACTTGGGATTCATTACACGACCTGATGGACCGTTCTGCCGATGAGCAGGAAGTAGAAACTATTCGCAACACGCTCCAAAACATACCTGGAATTAAAGGTGTGCATGATCTACGAACTCGAAAAATGGGTGACATGATCATCGTCGATGCTCATATCGAAGTGGATGCCTCAATTACCGTTGCGCAAGGTCATGCTATTGCAGTTTCAGCAAGGGAAGAGGTGATGCGGATACATCGCGTTTTGAATCTTATGACGCACGTAGATCCCTGGCGCCGCCCTGACCTTGATCATTAACCCGGCGCGGCGCCTGTAGCACGACACGCCAAGATAGATAGTGCAAATGCAACTCGCAAACCATCACAAAATTATCACACATTTTTCACGTACAGCTTGAGCGCTAGCGTGCGAAACCAAACTTAAGACTAGGAAACGCTCTCAATTATTTTTATTCATGAGACGTTTAACTAAAGCGTCTAAACTTTTAAACAATATGCCGATAGTATTAACTCAAACTACCAACGCTTAAGGGGATTCACATGACATCGGCAATTACTGGTTCAACACACATCACGCAACCGCAACCTGCAGCAATCAAACCCCAAGTTCGGCCAGCCGTGCAGGCAGACAGCGACGGCGATCATGACGGTAGCACTCCGGGCGAAGTCGAACAGACCAAAGCGACCTCGGGATCAATAGGCACGCGAGTCAACACGACGGCGTAACGCTCAGCAGACATAGAAGGGGGAACCAACCCCCTCTGCGTCTTTGAGGGATTTCCATTAGGCCCGTGCGCGGGCCGTTTAGTTGGCCACTGCTACGCTTTCTAGACCCTCAAATGGACCTAATGGCTGGACTAATCACGGGCCCCTCGATGCGATGTCATAAATTAGAGGATTGCCAAGTTGCTCATATCCGAGCAGATCGCCGCAATGACAGTCACAGTGACTCGCCATGAGTGCACCGAGCTTGCGATCCGGTCGTTTGTCCATAAAAACCTGTCATTTTTATGGAACTGCAATACAGTTTTGAGACCAACATTCGACGTGACCTGGCCAACATAAGGCGCGCCTAACAGCGCCCGATATACTAGGAACATCAAAGCGAAATGTGCAGCAAAAACCCCAGAATCCAATGACCTCAGCCTGAAATAAAGCTATACCTAGATAGCTACCAATAAGGAGATCATCATGCTGTGGCTGAAGCTATTTTTCGTCACGCCCTCTAAATTCCGCAGCTTCGTCAAAGTTGATCAAAACGGCGCCTGCTCGGCGCTCATTCGATGCCAACAATCGCCTGCGGATACATGGGTGGAAGTGGATGAATTCTGCGTAAGTTGGCTCGGCAAGCCGTTACCTGGCCATGCCTGCAAAGCGAGTCTTGCGGGAGTGAGTTTGCTATCAAAACGGCAGCCCTCTCCATAGACTGTACCAGGGAGGTCGGCAGCTACCGTTATCAAGCAATCGGCTTGAGAGACGCATTAAAAAGTGCGAGATGATATCTGCCCACAATAATCGATCAAATAGAACTATGCTGAAATCTCAGATTCTCATGAAGGACTTGCATATAAGAAGCGCCAAAAACAGCACCCAGCAAACAACCAGTAGTGCCGTAACCGCAGTCCATCTAAGTCCCATGATCAAAATCCTTTTTTTGACTATTTCTTCTATCACGCAAAGCAAAAAAATTTGGGCAATCCCTATTTCCTCAGATGCTATTGCGCCAGGGCGAACCAGCTAAGATCGTCGAGTGTTTCAAGCTCCACGCTGCGGTGGGCAACGCCTGGAACAAAGGATCAGATATCATTCGCACTATCACGTATAGATCCCGAGAAAAACAGCATGACACCGGCGAAAGAGCTTACCCCTGTCGAGCATGAGCAAAACTAGTTAAAGCGCCACCCTTATACATAAAAAATCAGTTTTGTATGTAAGATTAATGGCCACTCGTCCAAACCCACCAAAATTACTTTAATTAAGTATCCTTATGGATGCATCTTTGCCATTCAAAGCGCCCGGCAAGCACTCATACGAATGACCATGAGCGCTAGAAATAATATCGCGGCGCACGCGCATCAAAATCCTAGCAATATTACGTGCTCAAATTTAAGTTCTGCCTCATCCTGTACCTGAACAGCGTAGTGTTTTCGACTGCACGAGGCATGGCCCCTTCAGGGATTTAACAGATGACGCTGAATGAAATCGTCTTATGTGCGAAGCTTAGTGCAGAAGAGCGAGCGGTAATTGCTGAGATTGAGGCAACAACTTGTATTTTGAAGCTCGTCGCACGACTGACTCAAATGCGTTTTGCGGGTATCGCAAAATTCACAGAGACAGAGTGGATCGTGAGTGCAGCTTACGATCCAAACCAGCTAGGTATAAGCCCGGGGGATGTTTGGGAATTAGAAGCCACACTGTGCAGCGAGCTTCGCCGGAATCCTAGAGCATTATTTGTTCCTCAAATCAGTCAAGATGTTAGGTACTCTGCACGTGCAGTTGTGAAGAAATATGCGATAGAAAGCTACGCCGGCGTCGCTATATTCCTTCCTGACGGGCGACTCTACGGAGCGTTATGTGCACTGGACTCACGACCCATGTTGTTTGACGAACCGGGCCTCGAAGAAACGTTGACCTTGTTTGCCTGGTTAATTGGCTGCATTTTCTCCACCCATCTAAGTCCCGATGGAAACTAAGCACTCAGTACGCGCTGTCGCTACAATTTCTGATGCCCGTTCGATTCCGGCTTTGGCACAATAGATATCAAGCGCTTGCCAGGGAAACCTGATGCACGCCCTTATTTTTTCTGCACCGCCATTTCTGACCTCCCCAGCCACGGCGTCCTGCCGACCAACCCCATGCTTTTCTCCCGGCACTAAACAACCGCACGTTCGCGTCACCTGCCGGCAGGAGCAAAGCCCGGACGTCTTTGGCAGGGATGTCTCCCTGGCGCAACGCTGCATTATTACTTTTTCAACAACAATCATTTCCAGTCTTTGGGATTTATCAAAATCGCCATCGGCATAAACTAGACCCAGCTTCCAAACAAAGCCACGACGCGCCAATCCTCAGGGTCCAAGCAAACCACCCTCCCGCGCCTCGTAAAGCCTTCGGCCATATCTAATCCGACTGAAGACGTAAATCGTTTGCATCGTTGGGACACTGAAAAAATGAAACTGTTTAAAATGTTGATTGCTGCTTCTTTTGTAATGCTGGGCAGCCAGATGGCGTTTGCCGATCAAGCGGCCGTTGAGCAGTACAGCTACAGCTCGCACCTCGACATCGCCAAAGTGATTCACATCGACTCCGTCCCTGACAATGTCTGTGCCGTAGTCCCTGTCCAGATGACTTACCTGGACCACCAAGGCCATGAACACGTCATGCAATACAGTGTGATGGGTAACGGTTGCTCCAACGGCTAACGGAGTCCCAACAAAGTCTGCCTGATGGCAGGTTTGTTAACACGCCCCACTGGGGCAAGCTGGGGGAAGTTCCCAGCATCATTTCCGCCCCCCTGCATGGGTGATGCAGGCTGACCCCGCCCAGTGCGGGGTTTTTTGCGGCCCAACAAAACCAAACCACTCCAAATGAATGGCAAATAATGAAACGGCTCTGCTCGATCAAAAGGCCTGGAACACGTCCAGGCCTTTTCGAGTCGAGCAGCACTCGGTTGCTTGCTGTCAGTCTGATTGATCGGGTGTGACGTTGTCCTGGGGTTGAGCCAACGGATCCAAGGTACGCTCGCCCGTATCCTCCCGCGTTATGCCTCTATTCGACATGACCGTTTCCAGGTTCTTTACATGTATCGCTTTGTTCCACCGGACTGAGCTTACATCGTACCTAGCCGCCAGGGCTTTAACCTGTGCCAAACAAACTAAGGGGAGAGTCTCTTCATGGCTGACGCCCTCCGCAATAATGGCAACTTTCCACGCATCAACCTCCATCATGTGTTTGGCCCTGACTCTTCTGACGTTTTTGTGGCCACGCTTAATGTAATGTATCTCGTAATCAGTCTGCATAATCACCTGGCATTACCCTTTGATTATCACGCTTACGTTAAATACCCTGCGAAAGCGGCAGTCAGCTTTTGAAGTGACAATCAAGCCAGTGGTCCAGCTCAGAGGAGGAATGGCGCTCGCGCGCAGGAACGCGAGCCAGGCTTTCCGCGACCCTGAGCCTATTTTCAGGCGTCGTGTCATAGCCCCTGGTTATTAAGAAGATCTCAATATACTCGGATGTACTAATGACTTTGTTATCAGTCACGAGCACCGCTTTCACGCTGGCTTTTCCGTGCAACTCGTTTGGATATGTATATTCCAATGGGATCACCTATTTTAAGAGGGAGACTATTTTCCCTACTTTTAATATGGCCCCGTTTTTGTAGACTGACTCAAAAGTCAGCTATTTTATTTTTTAATGGCGTTGCATTTATATGTCAAAAATGTAGCGCTCTTTATATGGCCCTTTAGCATTCAAAAAACAGCAAACCCACGTGTCGACAGCCAGGTAGTGCGATGTACCGAATCAACTTCGGTTTATTGAAACACTCCCCGGCATCCGGCACACTCCGGGGCTCTTGGAAAAAGGAATTTACCAATACCATTCTCATTGGAAGAACGAACTGCGTTGCTCGCACTCAAGGACGTAGGCCCCACAGTGATTACCCGGCTTGAACAGATGGGCATCGAATCGCTGGACGCTCTCAGCCAATCACACGTGGCAGACATCCTGGCCCAGGCCTCTGCGGCATTAGGCTCGACATGCTGGAAGAACAGCCCTCAAGTCCGCGCCGCAATCACTGCGGCCGTGGCGCTTGCGAGAAACGAGCGCGCACGCAACCCTCACGGGTAAGCGCGTTCAATCGCCTCCCGCAGGGGCTGCTTGTTGACTGCCTGGCGGATCTAGCGTGGTTTCATTGCAGACAGCACGATTGATTCGACGAGACGCCGAACGGCGACGCACGTCTGCTCGTTTGGCGTATTCCTCTCGTTGTAGAGCGCCGGGCCGCTGTCACTCTCCCAGACATCGCCATCCTTCAGAATCCGAAACGCCCAGATTTCCGGCCAGGCGTCTCTTCCCTGCTCGTCCAGCGTGTGCTTGCGAAGCACCACACGACCAAAGGTGCCGCTGCCCTCATTGGCATAGAGCAGATTCGCTCTGACCAAACCGAAGTGGCCTTCAACCTGGAAGTAACCCTCTGGCGGAACGGAAAAGCTCACGCCAAAACGGCTGTGCGTAGACGCGAAGAGTTCAGAAAGACGTGCTCGCAACCCTTCGGTGTACTGCGCAACCTCCTCGATATCCTGGACGACATGACCGATACCGTTCAGCGACTCTTCAGCATATGCATCAAACAACATGGTCAGGTTCCTCTTATGGCTGGATTAGCGTCGTGCCGGGTTGCCCTCAACCCGCGTGGCAACCTGCACCGAACCAGTTTGACGTGTCGGTGGCGGTCATCACTTGATCTGCGCTAAAGCATCGGCGAACTGCTGACTACCCGCAACGCCAGCCCTTCATACGCGTCCAGCGTAATGGTGAATTCCCCTTCGGCTGTCAGGTCGCCCTCGACCCGTTCATTGATGATGTCCACCACCGGTCCCGGCGCGATATTGGGCAGGTGCAGGGTTTCGGTGAGCGGCGTGCTAGCGAAGTTCAGCGCGGTGATTTGCGTGCCTTTGCCGGCCGGCAGTTCGTGGACCATGATCAGCAAGCCAGGATGTTCGACGTCCGGCACCAGGATTTGGCGACTGGCGGCGATGTCATAGGCACGGCGCACGGCGAGGATTTTCTGCAATTGGGAGGCAAACGAGTCGGGGTCCTGCAATTGGCTGTTGAGGCTGCCGTACAGGCTTTTCGAACGTGGCATCTGCCCGGCGGATAGTTCGGCCTGCGGGTTCAGGTCCACCAGGTCGTAGGCACCCCGGTGAATCCAGCGGGTATCGCCATCGGCCATCAGGTGCGCGACCTCATCCGCCGCCAACGGCAATGCACCGACCAGGTCCCAGCCGGACAAGGCGAACACGCCGGGCTGCATGGCGTTGTACATCACCAAGAGCAAATGGATCTGGCGAATCTGCTCGATATCAGCCGGCGTGATCGCCTCCAGGTCACGAATGCCGAGGGCTGCCGTGATGATGCTGGCGGTGGTGCAGGACACACCATTGGTGACGAACTTGAGGTTATACGGTGCATGTTCGCCGGCCAGGCGCTCGTACATCTGCTCACGGATATGCTCGCGCAGGATGTTGCCGGGAAAGGTCTGCCCCTGGTAGAGGAAGCTGTCATGCGCATGCAAGGTCCAGAAATGCACGAGTTCCAGGGTCAGTTCATCATGGTTTTGCAAGGCGTGGATCAGCGAGCCGGGGTCGATGCCGAGGCTGTGCATCTGGCGCAGCATCAAGCGCAGGAACTCGGTATCGCCCATCAGCAACGCATGCTGGTACGCCGGCCGGGTGATGAAGTCGTAGGAGAGATCAGCACCGCCGTGGGACATCGAGGCGATATCGTCCACGGTCAGGTTCAGTTCCTGGAAGCTGAAACCGCCGGCCTTGCGAATCGCGCCGCCGAGCAATTGATTACCGGTGATCGACAGCGGATGGCTTTCCGACCAGGCCGTGCCGTCGAGCTTGCGCTCGACACCGAGAAAACCGTTGGCGTCCAGGCGCAGGATCTTCGCGCCCATGACATCGATCGCGTGCAGCGCATCGCCAATGATCATCTGCTGCGCGGCAAAGGATGGATCGAGCCAGTTGAGCGACGGTTGGCCCTCCTTGAAGTAATGCAGGTAGACCCAGCGCCGCGGCTTGCCATCGACGCCCAAGACCACGGGCGTGGTGCTCCAGTCGGTTTCCTTCACGCCAGGCTCGAAGAAAATCACCCGCTGCAACTGACCGACGATGTAGTGTTTATCGCGCAGCGCATCCACTTGCAGCGGGCTGAGGTTCTGCGCATCGCGCCCGTCTGCGACCTCCGGCAGCAACGGCCAGTCTTCCTCGCGGATTTCCACCATATGGTAGAGCCCCGGGTAGTCCTCGTAAGCCATCTCGGCCAGGCGGAAATCCGCGCCCTTGCCTGTGTGCGACGGGATCACATCGTCGATGATCACCGCGTTGTGGGCAGCCGCCATGCGCGTCAACGCCTGCAACTGCGCCTCGGTGCCCAACTGCGGGTCGATGTCGAAGCTGATGCGGTCGAAATTGCCATCGATGGTCGGCGTGTGTTCCGTCCCGGCCAGGCCGCCGGACTTTTTCAGCGGGCCGTTGTGAATGCCCTGGATACCGATCTTCGACAAGGCATGCCACAGGCTTTCATCGCCCAGCGCCTCCAGCACCGTGCCATTTTCACGCGTGACAATCGACGCCGGGTACGCGGTAAACCACACCGACGACAAGGCTGACGCATCACGCGGCCGGGTGTGCGCATACGGCTGTTGCCACATGCGGCCTTGCCCCGAGTAGAGCTTGGCCCGTTGACGCGCCGCGTGCAGCATCGACTGTTGCACCAGCCAGTTCACATGATCGTTGTCCGCCGCCGTCATAAGCCCATTACCTGTCGTCGTGAAAAGGTTACTCGTAAGCATAGGAGCGGCGACCGGGGCTATTCGTTGCATCGCAATGCCAGCGACTAGCCCAACTGGCGGTACTGCCTGGGTGTAAACCCCGTCGACGCCTTGAACTGGCGGGTAAACGCACTGTGGTCGGTATAACCGCACTGCAGCGCCACGTCGGTGATCGGCAGGTCGCCGTGCAGCAAGCGGTGAGCCTGTTCCAGGCGCGCTTTCTGGATCATCTGTCGCGGCGTCAGGTGGAACACGCGCTTGCAGTAACGCTCCAGTTGCGCCACGGAAATCCCGGCGATCCGTGTCAGTTCACCCACGGTCACGCGCCGATTGAAGTGCGTGCGAATGTGCTCGTCCACAGCGGCCAGGCGTTGGTAGGCCGGGTGGGTTTGGCTGGCTGATTGCAGGTCGACCGAGATCCCGGCCAGGCCGATGATCTGGTCGACATGGTTGTACAGCGGCCACTTGTGGGTCAGGCACCAGCCCGGTTCGCGGCTGCCATACAGATGCAATTCGAGCTGATCCGCCAGGACAAACCCCTGCTGCAGCACCCGCCGATCCTGTTCGGTATAACCCGGCCCCAGTTGCGCGGGGAACACCTCGGCGCTGGTTTTGCCCAGCAGCGGTTCTAGTTGCTTGAGCCCGCAACGTTGCACCAAGGTGCGGTTGGCGAGCACATAACGGGCGTCGATATCCTTGATGAAGATCGCCGCATTGGGGATCACATCCAGCATCGGCAACAGTTGCATGACGCCGGCCAACAACTGCTCGATGCTCTGCGGGCGATTCGCCCCACTCCCTTGGCACAGGGCTGCAAACGCGCTCTGCAACATCACTTCGGCCCTCCACTTTGCGCCTCGACGCCCAGCAGATTGCCGCATGCACAGGACGCTGTCGAGCGCGGAAAACTGTGCTGAATTCGTCATCCGACACAGCGCAAAACATCAATCGCCAGCAACGCCGATGCGTTCACGATAGCGCCACTGCCTGCCTATCCCGTCACTCACAGGAAGGCGCCCGCTGCGCCCGGCTCAGCCCTGAATGGAGCGCGTCATGAAACGACTGCACGTCATCGACTCTCACACCGGCGGCGAACCCACGCGCCTGGTGATGGATGGATTCCCCGCGCTGAGCGGCACCAGCATCGCCGCGCAACTCGACAGCCTGCGCACCCACCACGACCAGTGAACAACAACCTGCTGCCGCAGATCAAAGCAGCCGGCCTGAAAGTCTCCGGCCGCTCGGGCGATGGCAAACTGGTCGAAG
>NZ_JAKNRV010000090.1:0-16524 GCF_023072625.1 Pseudomonas emilianonis | reverse complement strand
GGGCCAGGGCACCGCGAACTGGGGCCCGAACTTCGACGGCACCCTCGACGAACCCCTGGTGTTGCCGGCACGTTTGCCGTCACCGCCAACGACTCCGCCGCGATCATCCGCGCCAAGGCCGCTCTCGACAAACTCGACATCGCCGAAGGCCTCGCCGAACTCGAAGGCGCCTCCGCCCGTGTCGCCGTTGACGAAAAGCGCATGATCAACTGCCGCGCCGACCTCAACCAACTCGTGCCCTTCAAGTACGACTGGGCCTGGCAGAAATACCTCGACGGCTGCGCCAACCACTGGATGCCGCAAGAGGTCAACATGACCGCCGACATCGCCCTGTGGAAAGACCCCGAAGGCCTGACCGATGACGAACGCCGCATCGTCATGCGCAACCTCGGCTTCTTCTCCACCGCCGACTCTCTGGTCGCCAACAACCTGGTCCTGGCCGTGTACCGCCTGATCACCAACCCGGAGTGCCGCCAGTACATCCTGCGCCAGGCCTTCGAAGAAGCGATCCACACCCACGCCTACCAGTACTGCATCGAATCGCTGGCGATGGATGAAGGCGAAATCTTCAACATGTACCACGAGATCCCATCGGTCGCTAAAAAAGCCGCCTGGGGCCTCAAATACACCCGCTCCATCTCCGATCCGAAATTCGAAACCGGCACCGTCGATACCGACAAAGAACTGCTGCGCAACCTGGTCGCCTACTACTGCGTCCTCGAAGGCATCTTCTTCTACTGCGGCTTCACCCAGATCCTGTCCATGGGCCGCCGCAACAAAATGACCGGCGTGGCCGAGCAGTTCCAGTACATCCTGCGCGATGAGTCGATGCACCTGAACTTCGGGATCGACGTGATCAACCAGATCAAAATCGAAAACCCACACCTGTGGGACGCCGAGATGAAGGAAGAAGCGACCCAGATGATCCTGCAAGGGACGCAACTGGAGATCGAATACGCACGCGACACCATGCCACGCGGTGTACTCGGCATGAACGCGGCGATGATGGAGGACTACCTCAAGTTCATCGCTAACCGTCGTCTGTCGCAGATTGGCTTGAAGGAAGAGTATCCAGGGACGACCAACCCGTTCCCATGGATGAGCGAGATCATGGACTTGAAGAAAGAGAAAAACTTCTTCGAGACCCGTGTGATCGAGTATCAGACTGGCGGTGCGTTGAGCTGGGATTGATTCTTCAGCCCGTGAAATCGCATCAAAACCTGAACCCGCCTCATCAACAATGAAACGGGTTCTGCAAAAAGGGCTGCCAACTGGCAGCCCTTTTTTGTTTTTGCGTTGGCGCAAATGCGCGCCTTCACACAGTTGATTTGCAAAGCGTCCTGGCGGTGTATCTCGCAGGTGAGTGAGCCAGTGCGTCGGACTTCTTTAGACCGGCCTCTCCTCCAACTCTCACTTACCGGGTAGATCGAGGTCTACATAAGCGAACAACGGCAGGTCATACAGATCACCGAACAGCTGATAGATCTTCGCAGAAGCGTCGATCAGTTTTTTTACACTGCCAGCGTGATGCATCAGGTTTATATGCTTGTTGTGGTCCCGGCTCATTGCACTTAACGCCTCATAGACCCGGGCATCCGGTACACAGCAGAACTCGCCTGGAATTGAGGGATAAAGCTGACAACGCAACTCTCGCATGATCAGCGGGATCTTTATCAGCATACTTTTCTGGCTAGTCCCCAAGCCTTTTAATGAACGCATATAGTCGAAAAAATCCGCGTATTGGCGAGTGGTGATCATGACGTCGATCTCACGTTTGATACTGTCCCAGTGTTGGGCAAGTATCCCTACACTCGCGTAAACATCTTTCCTGAAACTGACCTGCTTGCGGGTCTCGGGGGCCAGGCACTGACCTAAGGTCTGCGCCATGGAGACCTCGCGGTTACTGCACTCTACTTCTACAAATGCATTGTTTTTCCATAACGCAGGAATGTCTTTGTGAGCCAGCTTCATCCAGGCCACAAAATAGACGGCATTCTCCCAAGGGCCTGTCCGAGACCACACCACCGCCAGGACAAACAGGAGAAACAGATCCTTTTCCTTTCGAAGATCCAGGCTCAGTGAACGACCATCCAACAGAGGAATTTTAAAGTCAGCAACCCAACCTCGATAGCTTCCGGCCTCATTGAGGTTGGCATAGGCAAGGTTCGGCGACGCAGCCTTGAAGCGGTCGATCAGCCAGGCGGCCGCCTCCATTTCTTCACAATCAGGCACAGTAATCGTGGACGCCTGAGTGTGCTCGGCGTGAGGCTTTGAAATCACGCTCAGTCCAGTGCAACGATGCCCGGTCGATGGACAGTTCATTTTGACGCGATCAAAACGGCCGGTGGCGAGCAACTGGTCGACCACTTGCGTTTCCGCTTGCATCTGGTCTTTTCGATGAGCCCCATTGGTTCTAATCCAGTAATCCAACGAGTCCGGCTTATTGTGCTCGGTCAACACGACCGTGATGGGACCCAACACCATGGAACCCCCCAACCCCTCAACTTTTGCAACCAGAGCATCAATACTGAAGGAGCCGCCGTCTCTCAACGTAATCATTACCCGTCCTTAATTTTTTTCATTTAAAACACTGTTGAATACTGCGACCTACGCCCACGTTACCGGCACTCAAGTACATCTCGCAGACCTTCGGCATATGAGGCCCAAAATAAACGCATACGTCCCTGAGGATCCGGCATGTACAGCCCATCTTCATAAAAATATTCCAAGGCATCCGCCGCCGCGGCATCACCACTGAGCGCAGCTCGCTGCAACCAAAAAAGCCCCTTTGAGACGTGACGCGAAACGCCATTGCCCTCCAGGTAACTCTTCCCAAGGCGTGCAAACGCAGCAGTGTCGCCGGCACGAGCAGCTTTTCGGTACCAACGAAATGCCTTCCGGTTATCGGCCTCAACCTGTGAATCTTCACAACTGCCTTCTCGATTCCGCGCGTCGTAAAGCCATGCGACCTCCAAAGCAGCCTCGCGGATGCCTCCTTTAAACGCCTTTTTCAGCCAGCGCTGGGCCATTTGCTCATCGACGGCAACACCTATTCCGTAGGTATACAGCTGCCCCAGATTGAAAAAGGCTTCAGATAATTCGTCCGCCGCAGCCAGCCGAAAAAGGTGCAGGGCCATCGCTGGATCCTCGATCAACGTGCGCCCATCCAGCCATAACCAACCGAGGTCATTTAGTGCCTCTGCATCATGCTCGAGTGCTGCTCGTCGAAGCTGCGCATAGAGCAGGAGAAATGATTCTCGTGCCAAGGGCGCATTCAAAGGATTCATAGCCTTCGCTTCAGCGTATGACACAGCCCCATGACGCTCATACATTTCAACAATCCGCAGAGTCGGCATGCCCAATCCCGCCCCCAGACCGTCATGTGCACTGGATTCACGGAACTCCAGCACTTCAGGCTCGGGCAGAAAAGCTTCAAGTATGTTGACGACATTTGCAGGCTGGGGCGTGGCCATTTCTCGGCTCCGGCATCGGATTGATTTCTCGAAAGGAATCATCCACCCTCTGAACGACAAACTGTGTCGCGATAGAGGAAGCATGAGATGTCAGGAAAACGCCTGGAAGAGAGGTTTCGCCTCGATCTACTCCTGGCAATGATTCCCACACGGGGCGGCACGGCAACGCCGTCCGGCTTGCGCGTGACACAGTTCCAAGAAAGACTTCGCGCCCAGTCCATCGAGGTGGACAACCGGACGATTCAGCGCAACCTCAAAGCCCTGCTAGAGGACAAACGCTACGGTATCAAGCGCAAAAAGGAAGGCCGGGAATACGTGTATTGGGCCGATAAGGAGCTGTCGAGGTTCGTGCTCAAACCCACTGATGCAATGAATTTGATCATGGTCATCGACCATGCCCGCCCGTACACCAGCCGCACGCTAGGCGGTAATCTTCAGGAGCTGTACGAGCACGCCCAGTCGATTTTGAACAAACATTCCCACCGACTGTATGACTGGACCAAGAAGGTGGTCAGCAACACCCGTTTTCTGAATTTACAGCCGGGATTGGTCGAGCCTCAGGTCTTTCAAACCATCCAGGACGCCTTGCTGGAGGGGAGCATGCTGGATGTGCTGTACCAGCCACGCGGCGCGCCAACCCCCAAGCCTTATCGGTTGACACCATTGGGCCTGTCCTTTCAGGACGCCAACATCTACCTGTCACTCGTCGTCGATGGCAGAGACCCGGACACGCCTTATGCCTGGCCAGTACACCGATTCAAATCCGCAAAAGCGGCGGGTTTTGAACCCGCTCAGGTACCCGCTGAGTACGACATTCGCAATACCCGTTCATTGAAGAGCTTGATTGGGCTGGAGACCGAACACCCCATCCAGTTGGAGTTGCTGATCGATGAAAAGATGTTTCAGCGCCTGAGCGAGAACTGGCTCAGTCCACAACAGCTTTTACAGCCCTACGACACGGAACGCTGGCACCTGAGTTGCGAACTGCATTTGAGCCAGGGGTTGCGACTTTGGATTTTGAGTCAAGGCGCCAGCGTTGAGGTTCTTAAGCCAGCAGCACTCAGAGAGGAGATCCTTGCAGAAATCGAACAGATGTCGGCGCTGTATCGTGTAAAAAGCGCGGAGACCTAACGCTTGTTCGCTCCACACCCGACAGCGCTTGCGCCACAGCAAACAAATACTTTCACCTTGCAGGCGTACCGCCCCCACTCGCAAGTGTGATCCGGTACGCCCTTCGGTTCATTCAAACACAACCCTCAGTTTTCTTGAGCAGCAGCCGCTTCCCGCTGAATTTGCGTGTACCCAATGAAAGACTTCAACGACCAACGATCTTGGGCAAACGTGATGAACCGTTGCTCTTGATGGTCATTTAACTCGCAATGAAGGTCGTGATAAAAATTGATCGTCCGCCTTCTGCCATCAAAACTTTCGATCAACGAATGCGTGTCAGAAGCCATTTTTCGAACTTGATGAAGTTCTGTAGGCGGTTCTTCCCCGAGTCCTTCGCAGTAACGTGGAAGTTTGCTTTCCAGGTCATCGTTGTTTCCCTGAATGTTCAGGCGCAATTCCAGTAGAACAAAATTACCTAACCGGCGCCGTTGGTACTTATCTTGTTTACGGTTGTTTTCCCCCTCACCATTTCTATTTTCTGTCGCCCAGAGGTGCTCCACCGAGTAATAGTCTGAGGTTTTACCCTCCGAAACCCCGAGCAGAATTTTATCAATTTGAATCGTTTTTCGCGGTTGAAGCTTCGCCTCGTAGTTCATGAGGAAATACCGCAAACCACGCCACTTGTAAAAATCGTCGGGGCTGTCAGCGTCCAGAGAGAACGATTTAATAAACCGGTGATCCGCCGCCAGCCAATGGATAAAATCAACGAGCCGGTACTCCAACACATCCTCATCGGTTTCCAAACGGATGCGCCCGACCTTAAGCTCTTCGGGTGCAAGCGCGGCCAACAGCGCGGAGTGGTAGTAATGTGCCGCATACCAATAGAGATCGCCCTGCCCCGTGTCGTTACGTGACGTCATGTTCCGCGCCATGTAGACCCGGAAATTGAGGATCTCCAACAACCGAAGCAACTTATGCAGGCGCTCGCCCGCGCCCTGCAATTTGATCACCATCGCCAAGAACAGCGGCATAATCGACGCATGTCGTGCCTGCGCCCGGATTTGATCAAGAAGCACCACCATCTCAGGCTCTAAACCTGCGTGATCACGCCCATACAGGCGTTGATACCAGAGCGCGGCGGTTTTCATAAACTGCACAAAGTCGGCAATTTTTTTGATGACCGACTCGCGGGGTAAATCCTCAGTCAGACAGCTGTCGAGGTTTACTCGCTTTTTCAGCTCGTCATAACCGTATTGGCTATCGGTTTTATTCAGTTTGAAATGCACGACTAGGCAGTAACGGAGGAATGCACTTTCGTCGCCGGCTGAGGTTTTGCCTGCGATGTTCAAGGCCCTTAGGATTTCTGACCAATCCTGATCGATAGTGTCCCTGAGCGAAGCCGCAGACAGTTTCACACAGCAGTAGATTAAGTAGTTTTTAACCTTCTCCAACTCGCTAAGCGCTTTGCCTCTGTTGTTGATGACCTCGAACATGATCCCCGTTTCGGCATCTTCTTCAGGCGCGAACACCAGAAAGCCGAGCCGGGACTCAAGGATTTCCCTGATCCGCTGCGGCTCAATTCCCAGAGCAACTTTGTCCTCAAGCCACTTCTTAATCGAGACTCTGGCACCGAGTAATCGTTGGTGCGCCTCAAGTTTAATCGGACTGTTATCGAGGTTGCCTTCAGCCATCACCACACGTTCGAAAAACAACCGTGTGTCCGAGTTTAAGCGCAAGACAGCGCGATCATTGCCAAGCTCACCACGGCGTATATACAGCGCGGTAAACGCTGCCCGCTCTTCGATAGGCAGCGACTCGCAAAGCAGGTACAGAAAAATGGCAAGCGTGGTCAGCCGCTGCTGACCATCCACGACGTGAAAGGCGTTGTCTGTCGCATGTTTCGGACGACTGAGGACGAGTGTGCCGGTGTAGTGACGTAATGCGGCACCATCCAGCATCAAGTGATCGACGTCCTTGAGCAGTTCATCGACCTGCTTTTTATCCCAAGCGTAGCCACGCTGATAATCCGGAATGGTGAAAAAACGATCCGAAAAGATGCTCGGCAGCGTCAGCAGTTGAGCGCCAAATCCTTGTGTGGTCATTACGGTGTATCGCTCCTTGAATGGCGGGCTTGCAGAGAACGTGAGAGATCACGTGCCAATTCAGCGCCATCAGTCACCTTCAGTGACTGATTGATCGTTGTTAAAAACGGCCCAGTTGAGCAACCCTACTTAGCGGGCGGACCATGATGCCACTATGCCTCCATCGTACTCAGCGGTAAATTCTTATTACGAATTGGGTTTAGGTGTTCGCTAGAGGCGCTAGCCCAGCGGCAACCACTACGATTTCGTTACGGCCCCAGGTAAATCGGTAATAACCGTAAACACTTCGCTTGACGATCAATGAGGTTCAGTCAAAGGCTGGGGAATGGGCAGTCAAACCGCTCGGGTGCACAAACACGCGCCGGCTCGGAGGTTCGGTGCCCGCGACCCTGGTCGCCCGACGGGGCGGTATCTGGATCAGCGCAATGCTGGACGTCTCACGACGTTCATTCCTATGCCCGACCGGGTAAACTGCCCCGATCATTGTCGGCAAAAGAACAACAGCACTGCCCATGGCCGATCTGAATTGCATAACCGTTATTCGCCTGAACCCATGCAATGGGTACCAGTCACATCGTTATGAGAACCCGCGCTACCTGATCAAGGACCACCCGTGAACCCAGACATGCTCGAAGCCGGCCCCGTGGATGCCAAAGTACTTTCCGTCTTTGACTTCGACGGCACCCTGACCCATCACGACAGTTTCGTGCCCTTCCTCAAGTTTGCCTTTGGCCCCGGCGAGTTCTACGGCCGGATGGTCAAGCTGGCGCTGCCTGGGCTGCGGTTTCTTGTACGGCAGATCAGCCGGGATGAGTTGAAGGCGCAGTTGATCCGTACCTTTATGACCGGGGTGGAGAAGGCGTGGGTGCAGCAGAAGGCCGAGGAGTACTGCCAGCGCAATTGGGCGCGGTTGATGCGGCCGGCGGGGGTGCTTTCGGTGGAGCAGGAGCTGGGCTCGGGGGCGGTGGTGACCTTATGTTCGGCGTCGCCGGCATTGGTGTTGCAGCCGTTTGCCGATCGGCTTGGGATCAAGTTGATCGGGACCGAGCTTGAGGTGCTCGACGGCGTATTGACCGGCAGGCTCACAGGGAATAACTGCCGGTGCGAGAACAAGGTGCTGCGGCTTGAGGCGGAGTATGGGGACCTGGGGGAGTATCGGCTCCGGGCCTGGGGCGATACGCGCGGGGATCGGGAGTTGCTGGCGGCGGCGCAGGATGCACATTTTCGGCATTTTCACGGGAAGAAGAAGCAGGCCAGGCTGCAGCGGTGATACGGGCGGCGGGTTAGGCGGGAGATCGAATCGATCCCATCGCCGCCTCGCTGGGGCGCGATAGGTTGCGGTTTCCTGCTGATATCTGCGTAATATCCGACTCTCTAGTAGCCAAACTTCTCACGGACCCGAGCCCATGAAATTCGACACGGCCTACAGCCTGAGTCTCGACGACAAGCTGTCGATCTATGACGTGCGAGAGTTGAATTTCGACGAAACCGACGCCTACGACTCTGACCAGGACAGCTTCCTCTGTCCCAACGCTGAATGCCGCGCGGCCTTTGAAGCGGGCAACGTGCTGAGCACTTTCAACGCGAAAAACGTCAATTACCGGCGCACCCCGCATTTTAAAAACACCCCAGGCACCCGGCATATCGAGGGTTGCCGTTACGTCAGCCGCCACAAGCCGGCTACGGACGACAGCGAGGACGAGCGCGAGGAACACTTCCCATCGGAATTTGTCCTGACCCGGCGCACCTACCCGCGCAAAACCCCGCTGGCGGGCACTGAAGGGCAAGCGCCACAAGACCCGGCGAATCCCCCTTCAGCCCGCACCAGCGTGTCTGTCGGTTCCAACGACACTACCCCGGATAAAACCAGTGTGTTCGCCCACCCGGTGGAATGCTACGTGTCGAACCTCGACGACAAGGACAAGCTCAAGGCGATGCCGCTGAAGATCGGCGAGCATACTGCGTCTTATGCGGCGTTTTTCAAGAAGATCGAGTACCTGCAGGACAACCACGGCCTGATCTATTGGGGCAGGATCAAAGCGATCAAGGACTACACCAGCAGCTTTCGCATCGACTTCGAAAAGAAGGTATGGCTCGACAAGAAGCCCTACTCGGTCAACGTCTACCTGAACAAAAAACTCATCGAGAGTTACCGCAAGCGCACAGCGTTCCTCGAGCAGATCAAGGCTGCAGCCAGCAGCGAACGGCCGTTATATTGCTTCTTTTACGGGGTGACGCCGCAGTTCAAGCAGGTACCGAGCAAGAAAAACCCCGAGCAGACATTCGGGGTGTTCAGCGCGGATATCGAGAATCTGGATCATTTGATTATTCGCGAAGTGCCGGGGGCTGAGGCGAGTTAGCCAATGCAGCGTTCGACCCGAACAGGAATACCACCGTGCTAGCCTCAAAACAGAGCGGTGTCGGCGCCGGGAAAAATTCCAGTTGATGAGCGGTCAAAACAACTGTACAAAAACACAGTATAGTTTGCCCTCCCCGTCGAACCCTGGAGACAACCCATGTCCTCTCTGGCAATGAGCTCTTTCGTAGAACAGCAAATCGTCCTGCATCAATTCACCGCCAAGCACAGCGTGCAGGCCCGCGTCATGCTGGGCTGGAGCCGCGAAGAGCTGTCGCGCCAGGCCGGCGTGGCGGTGGATGCGATTCAACGGTTTGAAACCCAGGGCGACGTGGAGGATGACGTCCGCCTGACCCTGGCGTTTCGCCTGGAGGCCGAAGGGTTGGTGTTTTTCCCGGGTTTTGCGCCTGGATGGGGGATGAGTGCGCGCAAGTTTGACACTCCGCCAAGTGAACCCGCGGCACAAAACATCATGTCTCGATTGATGGGTTCGGCAGCGGCATCAATTGATTCACCAACCCCTCAACCGACACGTGCGTAGAGTCCAGAACAGAGTGTAAGCATTGCCTGGCGGTTTAGAGGCTGGGTCTGGAGACCTTCTGTGCTGCCTGCTCATAGCCATGGCCCACAGCAAGCAGTGTGGGTTCAGCCCCACGGGCACCAAAGAAGTACGCACTGGTCGGCATACCGTCCTCATTCTTCCCGGACGGCACGCAAATCCCTGGGTAGCCGGCCACCGCCACTGCGAAGTAGCTGTTCGTATCAAAGTCCGAGACCACGGCGTCGAGGTTTTCCCGGTCGATCAGTTCATCCACCGTGCCACGAAAATCCTGGATCATTGCGTCCCATAGCGGCTGGCGCTCGTCGGCGGTGAGGGTGGACGCGTCGATCTCCTTGAGTGTCGGTTGGTGATCGGTTTCGGTGCCATCGCGTTTTTCGTTGAACGCGATCAACTCGGGCACGGACTTGACCGGCAACCCCTCGCGCTTGCCCAGGTAGTCGTTCAATTCGTCCTTCACATCGGCGAACAAAAGTTCGTCATAGCGTGAGGCGTCGGCCAATCGCATATCGACCGGCACCAGAACCGCGCCTTGCGTGCGAAGCACTTCAAGCGTTTGGCTGAATTGCGGACTGTTATCCACCGGTAAACGTTCGCCATTCGCGGAAAAGGTCACGGGATAACCGATACGCCTGTCCTGCAAGGCACCAGGCTTGAGCAACGCGGTGTAATCAATACCTTGGGGAGCATTCACACCCGCAGAATCGAGAGGGTCGCGGCCCGACATGGCGTTAAGCATCAACGCAGCATCAAACACCGAGCGCGCCATCGGACCTGGCGTGTCCTGTCGATGGCTGGCTGGAATGATGCCGCTGCGGCTCAACAAACCCACACCAGGCTTGAAACCAACCACCCCGTTGAACGCCGCGGGCACGATGATCGAGCCATTGGTCTCGGTACCCACCGCCAAGGGGGCGAAGCCTGCGGCGACCGCAGCGGCCGACCCCGAACTTGAGCCGCCCACCTCTGCGCCTGCTTGATGAGGGTTACGCGTTTGCCCGCCCCGCGCACTCAAACCATCGGGCCCACCGCGAAAGCCAGCCAGTTCCGTCAAGTTGGTTTTACCCAGGATCACGGCTCCCTGTTGGCGCAGTCGCTCGACGATAAAAGCGTCCTTGGACGCCGCCCTACCCACCAACCCAAAGGCGCCGGCACTGGTTTGCTGGCTGTCCCCCGTCTCGATAGTGTCCTTGAGCAACACGGGAATGCCATGCAGCGGCCCACGGACCTTGCCACTGGCGCGCTCCAGATCAAGCGCGCGGGCAATCTGTAACGCCTCGGGGTTGAGTTCAATGATCGAGCTTAATTTGGGGTCCAGCTTACGAATGCGCGCCTGCAGATAACTGACCAGATCTGCCGAAGTGAGCCCACCGGGCCGGGCCATTTGCTCGCTGAGCTCGCGAACGCTGGCGTATTCCGTTCCCGGGGAAACCGGCGCTGAAGCTCCCGATGAAAACTGCACAGGCAGCAACCGCTGCACCTGGTTAACAAACACACCCATGCCATAACCAATACCCAACATGAAGCACCTCCTGGAAGGGGTAAGAAACGATGAAGGACCAACATTGATCCGCACACCAGTCTAAAAACCCCACTCCACCCAGGCTGCGCGACGCAGGTCGTTCAAACCGTAGGATTGTTCAACGCAGCGGGTAGCGTTGCCTACACCTCAGTCAAGCGACGCGCGCTGCGATAACCCTGCACCAGCACCTTCAGCGAGTCTTTCGCCCACTGCGCGCCATAGAACCACAGCATCGCCCCGCCCCCCAGTGGCTCACCAAGGCTCGGGTAGCCGCTCCAGCACGCGGCATGGAACGCAGCGCTCTGGCTCTCGGACACCAGTGCATCGAGCCGATACTCGCTCACACGCTCGTCGATTTCATTGCGCGAATGCAGGGTGAAGCGCAGGGTGTCATCAGCCCGCTCTGCAGGCACCGCCACCAGTTGGGCCCCGGCCCGACGCAGCATGCCCAGCGCTTCCAGGAAGGCTGCGCTGTGCTCAATCGGCGTCTGATCATTGCCATGCACAAGCCGATCGGCGAACCCCACGCGACTGCCGGCCAACGAGTGGGTGACGGTGGGAGTGCCGGTGTGCTGCACCAAGGGGGCTTCCACCCTGCCCGCTTCACTGGGGTCGACACCACTCAAGGCGATCAGTGACAGCGCGGCGTCGCGCACGGGTTTTAGCGGCAGGGCCGGCACGTTATAGCCGGGGATTACGACGCCGGCACCAAGATGCGCATCAGGGACGTAGCCGATGCCCAGTGCAGTCGTGGTCCCCGTTTCGATGTGAGTGTTGGAGGGGGCATGCGTCAAACTCGCCGGTTCCGCACAGGCGGGTAAAAACGCTTCCCGCCGACAAGACATAGGCGACTGCAAAGACTTCCCACATTTATTGTCCATCAGAGCCGACTCCCGGAAATTGACTTTCCCGAGATCATCGCACTCTCATCTGGCGTTTGTCGTAGGCCTGAAACACCTTGAAAATTCCTTTTTCCGATTTCCCCGACCGTCAGTTCACTAGCCCTTCTTCGCTGCCCTGAACCTCCACCTCCAACCACCACGCAACGCCTCGCTCGGGCTGGTTCAAACTGAACGCCTGCCCCATGGCCGGTGTGGTAATCGACACGTTGCGCTCCCACGCCAACGCCATGATGCGGTCGAAAGGCTCGTGCCAGGCATGGAAGGCCAGGTCGAAGGTGCCATTGTGAATCGGCAGCAGCCAGCGGCCCTTGAGGTCGATGTGCGCCTGTAGGGTTTGCTCCGGCTGCATGTGTACGTGGGGCCAGTCGACGTTGTAAGCACCGGTTTCCATCAGGGTCAGATCAAACGGTCCGTACTGTTCGCCGATGCGTTTGAAGCCGTCGAAATAGCCGGTGTCACCGCTGAAAAAGATGCGTCGCGCGCCATCGATCATCACCCAGGAACACCACAGCGTCTGGTTACTATCAAACAAGCCGCGCCCGGAAAAATGCTGTGCAGGGGTGGCGACAAAATGAATGCCATCGACTTCACTGCGCTGCCACCAATCCAGTTGCCGCACCTGGCTGGCATCCACGCCCCACTTCACCAGGATGTCGCCGACGCCCAGCGGTGCGAGGAAGTAGCGGGTCTTGTCGGCCAGTTGGATGACGGCCTTGCGGTCGAGGTGGTCGTAATGGTTGTGGGAAAGAATCACCGCCTCCAAGGGCGGCAGGTCTTCAAGGCTGATCGGCGGTGCATGGAATCGCTTGGGGCCGGCCCAACTGAACGGCGAAGCGCGCTCGGCGAATACCGGGTCGGTCAGCCAGAATTTGCCGCGCATTTTCAGCAGCACGGTGGAATGCCCCAGACGAAACACACTATGGTCGGGAGCGGCCAATAGCTGTTCGCGGGTCAGCGGTTGCACCGGAATCGCCCCTACCGGCCGCGTGTTGCGCGGCTTGTGAAACAGCATCTTGTAGAAAATGCCCAAGGTTTTGCCGAAGCCTGCGCGCTGTACGGGGGCATGGTTACTGAAGGTGCCCTGTTCCTGTTGAGCAGGCTTGGGTAGCACAGGCGAGGGAGCGAGACGGGTTGAAATCGTGGCCATTACCAGGTAACTCCTACGGACCGCTCATAAAATTACACTACACAGTGTAGTTTCAAGATTGCAACAAAACCCGGAGCAAGTAAACTACCGAGTGTAATTTTCCTCTTAGAGTAGATCCCTGTCCATGACTGCCCCTCAACGCCTCACCGACCGCAAGCGCGAAGCCATCCTGGCCGCCGCTATCGCTGAGTTTCGGGTCAACGGGTTCGAGGTCACCAGCATGGACAAGATCGCCGCCACCGCCGGCGTTTCCAAGCGCACGGTGTACAACCACTTCCCCAGCAAGGAAGAGTTGTTCGCCGAAATCCTGCATCAACTCTGGGCCAGCAGCGTCGCGCAACTCGACGTGAACTACGCCAACGATCGCCCGCTGCGTGAACAACTGCGCGGCTTGCTGCAAGCCAAGATGAAGATGATGTCGGACGCTAACTTCCTCGACCTGGCCCGGGTCGCCATCGCCGCCACCATTCACTCGCCGGAACGCGCCCAGGACATGGTCAACCGCTTGAGCCTGCGCGAAGAAGGCTTTACTCAGTGGGTGCGCGCCGCCCAGGAAGATGGCCGGCTCACGTGTACCGACCCGGCCTTCGCCGCGCACCAGATTCAAAGCCTGCTCAAGGCGTTCGCATTCTGGCCGCAGATCACCCTGGGCCAACCCACCCTCGACGTCACCGACCAGGCCCGAGTGATCGAGTCGGCAATCGATATGTTTCTGGCCGGCTACGAAGCTGGCGCTCGCCGCTCGCAGTAAACAACCGTTGCATATGCGACATCCCTGGTCGTTTTTGGCCTATTTGCCCTCTGTTTTGCGCGAATGGCCTGGAAGGCCACTGATTATTCCTACGCAAATAACTGACAATATTCACAAGTATTATCCGATCAACGGTTCTCCCTGCACGCGCGCGCGGCCGAATCTGCGAAAAAGAGCTGACCCGGAAATCTATGGAAAACAGACGAGGCAAAGGGCTTTCATTTGCCAGGCGTATTTACAAGCCAAGGATCATCGGCCTGGGTATCGGCTGCCTCAGTGTCTTCGGCGGCTTGTACCCGCTCGCGATGCCGAGCTGGGTGTGGGCGTTCCTGCTGTTCAATGGGCTCGCGTGGGCACATGTGGCGTACCAGCTGTCAATCCGCTCCCCCTTCCCCTACCAGGCCGAACAGCGCAACATTTTGTATGACTCGTTGTGCGGCGGTTTCTGGGCCGCCGCCGCTCAGTTCACGCCGCTGACGACCGTGACCATCCTTTCGATGATGACCATGAACAACTTCGCCGCTGGCGGCAGTCGCCTGTTCCTGCGCGGTTTGCTCGCGCAGGGCGCAGGGATCGGGGTGGCATGGGCGCTGTTCGGCATGCGCTTCAACCCCGACGTCAGCCCGCTCCAGGTCTACACCTGCCTGCCGATGTTGACGTTGTACCCCATGGCCATCGGCTGGGTCTGCTACGAATTGGCGATCAAACTGTCGGAACATAAACGTGCCCTCAGCGCACTGAGCCGCACCGACAGCCTCACCGGCCTGCTCAACCACGGTTCGTGGAAAGATCTGCTGCACCTCAAGTTCCACAAGTGCCAGCAGCAACAAAGCCACGCCACCATCGCACTGATTGATATCGATCACTTCAAACAAATCAATGACTCTCACGGCCATATCGTCGGCGACGCCGTGCTGCGGCAACTGAGCGTGGAGATACGGCGCAACCTGCGGAAAAACGATTTGGCCGGCCGTTACGGAGGCGACGAGTTCTGTGTGATTCTTCCGCAAATGCCCTTGGAAGAAGCCGCACGGGTCATGGAGCGTATACGCGAAACCTTCAGCAATTACCGTAACCCGCAAATCCCCGAGCTGCGCGTGAGCCTGAGCATCGGCCTGGCCGATTTCCAACTCGTCTTCACCGATGCCGCCACCTGGCTGAATGCGGCGGATCGCGCGTTGTACGCGGCCAAAGACACCGGGCGTAACCGGGTCAATGCCAGCAACTACGCGATCGCCCATTCCGCCTGAGGTTTTCACCCTACTCCTCGTAGGCAACCATGTCGTCCCCAGGTTATTCATGCGTAAGACAGATCGCCAAGGCTATAGTGGACACCTGTCTTAAACATTGATGACCCGAGTTCTCCATGACCCCCACACCCGACAAACCCAAAGACGTCCCCGTCGATTATCTGCGCTTCCATCGACGCCACGCCCACCTGGCGCCGACCTTTGGCAACGACACCTTCGCCCTCAAGGCCGAGGCCTTCGCACGCTTCTTCGGCACACCGACTTTCCTCGGCGCACAAACCTTGATCGTGGCCGTGTGGATTGTGCTCAACGTCACCGGCATCACGCACTTCGACGTCTACCCGTTCATCCTGCTCAACCTGGCCTTCAGCCTGCAAGCGGCCTACGCGGCGCCGCTGATCCTGCTGGCCCAGACACGCCAGGCCGCTCGCGACAAAGCCCAGTCCGAGGCCGACGCGCAGCACCGTGAAGCGCTGGCCGTCGCCAATGCCGAGCGCCAGGCCGAGACGCAGAACACCAGCAAACAGCTGTTGGAACTGCTGGAGCAGAACACCCGGCTGACGGAAATGACCAAGCAACTGACCGAGCGTATCGAGACCCTGACGTGTGAGATGCATGAGCAGTTTGTGCGAAAACCGTAAATCCACCAGACATTCAGCCGGCGGGGTGTCAGGGGCTCAAGCGCACATGCCGCCCCAATTGATCAAACAGCGTGACCACCGAGCGCAATGCCCGGCAATCGGGGCGCGTCAGCAGCCATAGCGCCGTGTCATGCCCCGCCAAAGCGGGGCCCAGCGGTTGCAGGCGTTCATCCAACAGAAAATCCGGCAGCGCTGCCACGCCCAGCCCCGCCCGCACCAGTTCGGTGACCGACAACATGCTGTTGCAGCGATAGCTGGGACGCACGCCCGGCAACTGCGCACGGCGCCAGGCGACGGTGGGGTGATCGGGCAGGAAGTCATCCGGCGCGATCCAGGCCAGCTCCGCCAGCTCGCGTCCTGCGTGCTGACGCGCAAAATCTGTGCTGGCGCACACCTGATACCGCACGGTGCCGAGGCAACGCCCTACCAGATGCTCCGGTGGTGTGCGGGTCAGGCGCAGGGCGATGTCGGCATCGCGGCGGCTGAGGTTGGCGAAATCATTGGAGGTGCTCAGTTCCAGGGTCAGCGCCGGGTAATCCGGCATGAACTGCGCCAGCGCCGGCAGCAACAAGCCTTGCAGCACCGAGTCGGTGCAGGTCAGGCGCACGGTGCCGCTGATCACTTCACCGCCCTGTTCCACGCCGATGCGCGCAGCCTCCAGGGCTTGTTCGGCGCGTTCGGCCTGCTGCGCCAGGTGGCTGGCCAGGCTGG
>NZ_JAKNRV010000008.1:0-43774 GCF_023072625.1 Pseudomonas emilianonis | reverse complement strand
ATGGTGGTGTTGTTGGACAGCGTGATGGTGACGTCGGTTTGCGCGGCGTTGTTCACGGTCGCGGTATAGACGATCTGGCCACCCTCATCGACCCACGCGGCAGAGGGAGGAATAATGGCCGGTACTCATTCGCACAATGGCTGGATCGTCTGGCTGACCTTTGCCCTTGGCTTGCTGCTCAGCGTTTCGCCGCTGCCGCAGTTCATGGAAATCCTGCGCCCGCTCTGGCTGGCTTTGCTGCTGGCATTCTGGTCGCTGAACCTGCCGGATAAAGTGGGCATGGTCACGGCGATGTTTCTGGGCTTGGCGGAAGATGTGCTCTATGGCACCTTGCTGGGGCAGAACGCGTTGATCCTGACCCTGATCACTTTCCTGGTGCTCTCGTTGCAGCAGCGTCTGCGCATGTTCCCCATGTGGCAACAGTGCCTGGTGATCCTGGTGATCTTCGGCTTGGCGCAGTTGGTGCAGTTGTGGCTCAGTGCCTTGACCGGTAACCGACAGCCGACCTTGGCGCTGGTGTTGCCGGCCCTGGTCAGTGCGTTGCTGTGGCCGTGGGTCAGTTTCGGTCTGCGTGGGTTACGTCGTCGCTATAAAATCAATTGAATGGATTGCGAGGCTCTGCCTGGTTATCGAACCCCACCGGGAGAGTCTGCAATGAATTCGCTTTATCTGGCCTCAGGCTCCCCAAGGCGGCGTGAACTGCTGACCCAGATCGGTGTGCCCTTCACCGTGGTCAGCGCCGCGATTGATGAAACGCCTCTTACAAACGAATCTCCCGTTTCCTACGTCGAGCGCCTGGCGCGCGCCAAGGCAGCGGCGGGTTTTGCTGCCCTCGGGGAAACCTCGGCGGCCTGTGTGCTGGGCGCCGACACGGCGGTGATCGTTGATGGCCAGATCCTTGGCAAGCCGCTGGATCAGGCCGACGGCCTGGCCATGTTGCTGGCTCTGGCAGGGCGTGAACATGAAGTGCTGACGGCCATTGCCCTCACGGACGGTCAGCGCTGTGCAACCCGATGCGTAAGCAGTCGGGTACTTTTTCGGGGGATTTCTGTCGAGGAGGCTACAACCTACTGGCACAGTGGAGAACCCCAGGACAAGGCCGGGGGCTATGCTATCCAGGGGCTGGGCTCGGTGTTTGTGGCCGGGCTCAATGGCAGTTATTCCGCCGTGGTAGGCCTGCCGGTGTGCGAAACCGCGCAGTTGCTTGGCCAATTCAGCATACCCTGTTGGCAAAACCTTACCGTGCGCTGAGCGCCGTACACTGCGCCCAGCCCTAAGCGACCGGTCACTATTGTGAAAACGCCTGAACGAGACCCAGCCATGAGTGAAGAGATTCTGATCAATATCACGCCGATGGAATCGCGCGTGGCGGTGGTAGAGAACGGTGTTCTGCAGGAAGTTCACGTCGAGCGCACCCAGAAACGCGGGATCGTCGGCAACATCTATAAAGGCAAGGTCGTGCGCGTATTGCCGGGCATGCAGGCCGCCTTCGTCGACATCGGCCTGGACCGTGCCGCGTTTATCCATGCTTCGGAAATTTCCTTGCGTGAAGGCCCGGCGGTGGAAAGCATCAGCGCCCTGGTGCATGAAGGGCAGAGCCTGGTGGTGCAAGTCACCAAGGACCCCATCGGCTCCAAAGGTGCGCGGCTGACCACCCAACTGTCGATTCCTTCGCGCTACCTGGTGTACATGCCGCGCACCGCGCATGTCGGCATTTCGCTGAAGATTGAGGACGAAGCCGAGCGCGAGCGCCTGAAAAAGGTGGTCAGCGACTGCGTTGCCGCCGAGGGCATCAAGGAAGCGGGTGGGTTTATCCTGCGCACCGCCGCTGAAGGCGCCGGTGCCGATGAAATCCTCATGGATATCCGCTATCTGCGGCGGTTGTGGGACCAGATCGGCGCACAGATCAAGACCGTCGGTGCCCCCACTGTCATCTATGAAGACCTGGGCCTGGCCCTGCGTACCTTGCGTGACCTGGTCAGCCCCAAGATCGAGAAGATTCGCATCGACTCGCGGGAAACCTTCCAACGCACCACGCAGTTTGTTGCCGAACTGATGCCGGAAATTGCCGACCGCCTGGAGCATTACCCCGGCGAGCGGCCGATCTTCGACCTGTATGGCGTCGAAGACGAAATCCAGAAGGCCCTCGAGCGCAAGGTGCCGCTCAAGTCCGGTGGCTACCTGGTGGTGGACCCGGCCGAAGCCATGACCACCATCGACGTCAACACCGGTGCGTTCGTGGGGCATCGCAACCTTGAAGAGACCATCTTCAAGACCAACCTCGAAGCGGCCACTGCGATTGCCCGCCAATTGCGCCTGCGCAACCTGGGCGGGATCATCATCATCGACTTCATCGACATGGAAGATGAAGAACACCAGCGTCAGGTGCTGCGCACCCTCGAGAAACAACTGGAGCGTGATCACGCCAAGACCAACATCATCGGCATCACCGAGTTGGGCCTGGTGCAAATGACCCGCAAGCGCACCCGCGAAAGTCTGGAGCAAGTGCTGTGCGAGCCGTGCAGCAGTTGCCAGGGACGCGGTAAATTGAAGACGCCTGAAACGGTTTGCTACGAGATTTTCCGGGAAATCCTACGAGAGGCGCGAGCCTACCAGGCTGAAGGTTATAGAGTGCTTGCCAACCAGAAAGTGGTCGACCGTCTGTTGGATGAAGAGTCCGGTAACGTGGCCGAACTGGAGGGGTTTATCGGTCGCACTATTCGGTTCCAGGTGGAAACCATGTATTCCCAGGAACAATACGACGTG
This sequence comes from Pseudomonas emilianonis, assembly GCF_023072625.1. NCBI lineage: Bacteria > Pseudomonadati > Pseudomonadota > Gammaproteobacteria > Pseudomonadales > Pseudomonadaceae > Pseudomonas > Pseudomonas emilianonis. The sequence continues at coordinate 41,008 of NZ_JAKNRV010000008.1, read as the reverse complement.
GTGCTGCTCTGATCCTCATTCATTTGTTTTCCCTGATTCCGACAGACCTTGATCTGCGGTCCGACTACTGCCTTGAGGGTCGCCTGACATGGAGCGTCTGATACGCTTTTTTGCCGCTTTGACCCGCTGGGGCCTGGGCCTGTGCGCCTTGCTGCTGGTATTGGCGGCGGTGTACGTGAGCCTTGGGCGTGAATTGACCCCGTTGGTCGCCGAATACCGGGCCGAAATCGAAGCCAAGGCCCAGGCCGCGGTGGACATGCCGCTGCAGATCGGTCGTCTTGAAGGCCGCTGGAGCGGCTTCGCGCCTGTGTTGCTGGCCCACGACGTGATGGTGGGCGAGGGCAGCAATGCCTTGCGCCTGGACCAGGTCCAAGTGGTACCGGACATCTGGGCCAGCCTGATGGCGCGCGACGTGCGCATCGCCCACCTGGAAGTCAGCGGCCTGCAACTGAGCGCCAAGGAGGACAAGGACGGCCACTGGTCGCTGCAAGGCCTGCCGGTGCAGGACGACCAGCCGCTGGACCCGGAGCAGTTGCTCAACCGCATGCAGAGCGTTCAGCGGGTCTCGTTGCTGGATAGCCAGGTCACGTTGCAGCCATTCGACCAGACGCCGCTGACCCTCACGTATGTGGGCCTGAGCCTGCAAACCGGCACCACCCGCCAACGCCTGGACGCCCGCCTGACCCTGCCGGACGGCCAGCCCCTGGCCCTAAGCCTGCGCACGCAGATCCGCGCCAGCGCCTGGAAAGACGCTGAGGTTCAGGCCTACCTGAGCCTGCCACAGAGCGATTGGGCCACCTGGATTCCGGCCAGGTTGACTCAGCAATGGAAACTCACGCAGTTCAAGGCAGGCGGTGAATTCTGGCTGACCTGGGCCAAAGGCACCGTGCAAAGCGCGGTGGTGCGCCTCAACTCGCCGCAAGTGACGGGCAGCTACGGGGATCGCAAGCCGGTACACATTGAAAACCTCGCCCTGACCGCTTACCTGCAACGCAGTGAGAGCGGCCTCAAGGTGCTGTTCGATTCGTTGGCGATGAACCTCGGTGATACCCGCTGGGAATCGCGCCTGCAATTGCAGCAACGCCTGGCCACCGACAAGGAGCAGGAAGTCTGGAAGCTGCAGGCCGATCGCCTCGACCTGACCCCGATTACCCCGCTGCTGAATGCCCTGGCGCCATTGCCGGAAGGATTCGCCAAGACGATCGAACACCTTAAAGCCACCGGCGTGCTGCGCAATGTGTTGGTGGATTTTCGCCCACAGGGCACGACCGCTCAGAAAGTCAGCTTTGCCGCCAACCTCCAGCGAGTGGGCTTTGACGCCTACTTCGGTGCCCCCGCTGCACGTAACATTTCCGGCAGCATCAGCGGCGACCTGGGGCAGGGCGAGTTGCGCATGGACAGCAAGGATTTTTCCCTGCATCTCGACCCGATCTTCGCCAAGCCCTGGCAGTACATCCAGGCCAATGCGCGCTTGACCTGGAGGCTCGACCAGCAAGGCTTCACCTTGATCGCGCCGTATATCAAGGTGCTGGGCGAGGAAGGCAAGGTCGCCGCCGACTTCCTGATTCGCCTGCATTTCGACCATAGCCAGGAAGACTACATGGACCTGCGGGTCGGCATGGTCGACGGCGACGGGCGTTTCACGCCTAAATACCTGCCGGCGGTGCTGAGCCCGGCGCTGGATGAATGGCTGCGTACCTCGATTCTCAAGGGCGCGGTCGATGAAGGCTTCTTCCAGTATCAAGGTTCGTTGAATCACGACGCGTTGCCCGCCTCGCGCAATATCAGCCTGTTTTTCAAAGTGCATGATGCTGAGTTGGCGTTCCAGCCGGGTTGGCCCCATGTGAGCAAGGTCAACGGCGAAGTGTTTGTCGAGGAGAGCGGTGTCCGCATCCTGGCCAGCAAGGGCCAACTGCTCGACACCGGCGTCAAGGACGTCTACGTCAATATTCCTCACGCGCCTGCGGGCAAGGACAGCCACCTGCTGCTCACCGGTGGTTTTGCCGGTGGCCTGGGTGATGGCCTGAAAATCCTCCAGGAAGCGCCGATAGGCACTGCTGCGACCTTTGCCGGCTGGAAAGGCGAGGGCGATCTGCAGGGCAAGCTGGATCTGGATGTCCCGTTGGCCAAGGGCACCGAGCCGAAGATCGTGGTGGATTTCCAGACCGACAAGGCGCGTCTGCAATTGGCCGAACCGACCCTGGACCTGAACCAGCTCAAGGGCGATTTCCGCTTCGACAGCGCCAAGGGCCTGAGCGGGCAGAACATCACGGCGCAAGCCTTCGATCGGCCGATCAGCGCGCAGATCTTTGCGGATGGCAAGCCGGGCAAGATCAGTACCCGCGTCACCGCCAGAGGCCAGGTCACGGTCAAGCGCCTGACGGACTGGTTGAAAGTCAGCCAGCCACTGCCAGTGTCCGGCGATATTCCGTACCAGTTGCAGCTCAATCTGGACGGTGCTGACAGCCAGTTGATGGTCAGCTCCAACCTCAAAGGTGTGGCGGTGGACCTGCCGGCGCCGTTTGGCATGCCGGCCAGCGAGGGCCGTGACAGCGTGTTCCGCATGACCTTGCAGGGCGCCGAACGCCGCTACTGGTTCGATTACGGCGATCTGGCGAACTTCACCTTTGCGGCGCCGCCGGACAAGTTCAGCGAAGGCCGCGGCGAGTTGTTTCTGGGTGATGGCGATGCGCTGCTGCCCGGTGGCAAAGGCCTGCGCATTCGCGGTGTGCTGTCGGAACTGGACATCGATCCATGGAAGAAACTCGTCGACCGCTACGCTGGCAACGACCCGGGAGGCAGCGCGAAACAGCTATTGAGCGGTGCCGACTTCAAGGTGGGCAAGTTGACCGGCTTTGGGCAGCAGTTCGATCTGGTCAACCTCCAACTGGACCGCAAGCCCGCGGCCTGGGGCCTGCGGTTTGACAGCCAGCAGGCCAAGGGCACGGTCAACTTGCTGGACGCCAAAGGCGCGCCGATTGCGGTCAACCTGCAGTACGTGAAACTGCCGGCCGTGGACCCGACGGTACAGGCGGACGAGAATGCGCCGGACCCATTGGCCGACATCGATCCCAAGGATATTCCAGCGCTGGACATCAGCATCGATCAACTATTCCAGGGGCCGGACCTGATCGGCGCCTGGTCGTTGAAGATCCGGCCGACTGCCAAGGGCCTGGCCTTCAACAACCTGGACCTGGGCCTCAAGGGCATGCAGCTCAAGGGGGCAGGCGGTTGGGAGGGGGCTGCGGGTGACAGCAGTAGTTGGTACAAAGGGCGCCTGGATGGCAAGAACATTGCCGATGTCCTCAAGGGGTGGGGCTATGCACCTACCGTGACCAGTGAAGACTTTCACCTGGATGTGGACGGCCGTTGGACGGGCTCGCCCGCTTGGGTCGGACCCAAGCGTTTTTCCGGTAGCCTGGATGCAACATTCCGCAAAGGCCAGTTCGTTGAAGTGGAAGGTGGCGCCCAGGCGTTGCGGGTGTTCGGCCTGCTTAACTTCAACTCGATCGGCCGCCGGCTGCGCCTGGACTTCTCCGACCTGCTCGGCAAAGGCTTGAGCTATGACCGGGTCAAAGGCTTGCTCGCGGCCAGCAACGGGGTGTTCGTGACGCGCGAGCCGATCACCCTGACGGGGCCGTCGAGCAACCTGGAACTCAATGGCACCTTGGACCTGGTGGCTGATCGCGTAGATGCCAAACTGCTGGTGACCCTGCCGGTGACCAATAACCTGCCGATCGCCGCGCTGATTGTCGGTGCGCCGGCCATTGGTGGCGCGCTGTTCCTGATCGACAAGCTGATTGGCGACCGTGTTTCGCGTTTTGCCAGCGTGCAGTACAAAGTGGAAGGGCCATGGAAAGACCCGAAAATCACCTTCGACAAGCCATTTGAAAAGCCAAACTGAGAGCCTGTGGAGTAGCATGGCCGCATGCCATTTATGGAGCGTCGGCCCATGTCCTTTGCGGTAATTCAAATGGTCAGCCAGAGCGATGTGCTGGCCAACCTGGCCCAAGCCCGGCGCCTGCTGGAGCAAGCGGCGGCCAAGGGGGCGCGGCTGGCGGTGCTGCCGGAAAACTTCGCCGCCATGGGCCGCCGTGATGTGGCTGATATCGGTCGCGCTGAGGCGCTGGGCGAAGGGCCGATCCTGCCATGGTTGAAACAGACCGCCCGTGACCTCACCTTATGGATAGTTGCCGGCACTTTGCCGCTGCCGCCCAAGGACCAACCGAACGCCAAGGCCAACGCCTGCTCGTTGTTGATCGATGAGCATGGCGAGATCGTCGCCCGCTACGACAAGCTGCATTTGTTCGATGTCGACGTGGTGGATGCGCGCGGTCGCTATCGTGAATCCGATGACTATGCTTTCGGGAGCAACGTCGTCGTGGCGGATACACCGGTCGGCCGCTTGGGCCTGACGGTGTGTTACGACCTGCGCTTCCCGGAGTTGTACAGCGAGCTGCGCGCAGCGGGGGCTGAACTGATTACCGCACCCTCGGCCTTCACCGCGGTGACCGGCGCCGCCCATTGGGATGTGCTGATTCGTGCGCGGGCCATCGAGACCCAGTGCTATCTGCTGGCGGCCGCCCAGGGCGGGGTTCATCCGGGGCCACGGGAAACCTATGGTCATGCGGCGATTGTCGATCCATGGGGCCGCGTGTTGACGCAACAGGATCAAGGCGAAGCGGTGTTGCTGGCCGAACGCGACAGCAGTGAACAAGCGTCGATACGGGCGCGCATGCCGGTGGTCAACCACCGACGTTTTTTCTCGCAGGGCGCGCAGCGGCCTGCTTCAGAACGATGAATTTAAGGCCAAACCTATGAGCGAGTTGTTGTCCTCAGTCAGTGAACACCTCCTGGTACCCGGTGGCGTGACCATCGAAAGTTTGCAAACCGTGCTGGGCGATCTCGCCGGGCCGGGCATCGACGCGGCCGACCTGTATTTCCAGGGGCAGATTTCCGAGTCGTGGGCCCTGGAAGACGGGATCGTCAAGGAAGGCAGTTTCAACCTCGACCAGGGCGTCGGCGTGCGTGCGCAATCCGGTGAGAAAACCGGTTTTGCCTACAGCAACGCGATCACCCTGGAAGCCCTGGGCCTGGCTGCCCGTGCCGCCCGTTCGATCTCCCGCGCCGGCCAGAACGGCACGGTGCAGGCATTCAGCACCCAGGACGTTGCCCAGTTGTACGCGCCGGATAACCCCCTGGAAGTGATCAGCCGCGCGGAAAAGGTCGATCTGCTCAAGCGTATCGACGCCGCGACCCGCGCCCTCGACCCGCGTATCCAGCAAGTCACCGTGAGCATGGCCGGGGTGTGGGAACGCATCCTGGTGGCGTCCACCGACGGCGGCCTGGCGGCAGATGTGCGGCCGCTGGTGCGTTTCAACGTCAGCGTGATCGTCGAACAGAACGGCCGCCGCGAGCGCGGTGGGCACGGTGGCGGCGGGCGTACCGACTACCGTTATTTCCTCGCCGAAGACCGCGCCATGGGCTATGCCCGCGAAGCGCTGCGCCAGGCGTTGGTCAACCTGGAAGCCATCCCAGCACCTGCCGGCACCTTGCCGGTGGTGTTGGGCTCGGGCTGGTCCGGCGTATTGCTCCATGAAGCCGTGGGGCATGGCCTGGAAGGCGACTTCAACCGCAAGGGCAGTTCGGCCTATAGCGGGCGCATGGGCGAGATGGTCGCCTCCAAGCTATGCACCATTGTCGATGACGGCACCCTGGCCGGTCGCCGTGGCTCGTTGAGCATCGACGACGAAGGCACCCCGACTGAATGCACTACATTGATCGAAAACGGCGTGCTCAAGGGCTACATGCAAGACAAGCTCAACGCCCGCCTGATGGGCGTGGCACGTACCGGTAACGGTCGCCGCGAATCCTACGCGCACCTGCCGATGCCGCGCATGACCAACACCTACATGCTTGCAGGCGAAAGCGACCCGGCGGAAATCATCGCCTCGGTGAAACGCGGGATCTACTGCGCCAACCTCGGCGGCGGTCAGGTCGACATCACCAGCGGCAAGTTCGTGTTCTCCACCAGCGAGGCGTACCTGATCGAAGACGGCAAGATTACCGCGCCGGTCAAAGGGGCGACGTTGATTGGTAACGGGCCGGAAGCCATGAGCAAGGTGTCGATGGTCGGTAACGACCTGTCGCTGGACAGCGGCGTGGGCACGTGCGGCAAGGATGGGCAGTCGGTGCCGGTGGGCGTGGGTCAGCCAACCTTGAAAATTGATGCGATCACCGTGGGTGGCACGGGGTCGTAAGAGCGGGAGCTTCGGGTGGCGAAGACCGCCACCCGGGGAAGAGGATCAACGCAGGCCGCGTTGAGTCTCGTCCAGCTCACGGATGTACTTGAACATTTTACGGCTGGTGGCCGGCGCCTTGTTTTGCGCCAGTTCGTGCTGGGCCTGACGGATCAGGGAGCGCAGTTGCTGGCGATCCGCGTCCGGGTAGTCCAGTACGAATTTCTCCAGCACCGCGTCATCGCCCGAGATCAGGCGGTCACGCCAACGTTCCAGGTTATGGAAGCGTTCGTTGTACTGGCGAGTGGAGGCATCGAGTTGATCGAGCAGGGTCAGAATCGCGTCAGTGTCCTGATCGCGCATCAGCTTGCCGATAAACATGATGTGCCGTTTACGCGCGATATTCGCGGTGTGCTTGGGTGCATCCTGCAGAGCCCGACGCATTTCGTCGGTCAGCGGCAGTTTTGCAATCAAGTCAGGCTTGAGCGTTGTAAGGCGCTCGCCGAGGTCAACCAGAGCATGCAGCTCGCGTTTGACCTGGGTTTTGCTTTTCTCCCCATCGAGGGAGTCGTCGTAAGAATCAACCATGGTGGCAGTCCGCAAAGAAACGCCGCCATGATAACCAGTCGGGGGCCGCTTGTCCGGCCCGGTCGCTCGATGGCCGTAACCGAAAGCAGAATTTGAGTGGAGAAAACCATGAGTGCAGCCCAAAGCGTCGGTCCGCAAGCGTTACCGGCACTGCAGGAACAAGTCGAGCAGATCCTTGCCGAGGCCAAGCGCCAGGGGGCCAGTGCCTGCGAGGTGGCTGTGTCCCTGGAGCAGGGGCTGTCGACGTCGGTGCGTCAGCGGGAAGTCGAAACCGTCGAATTCAACCGCGACCAGGGGTTTGGCATCACCTTGTATGTAGGCCAGCGCAAAGGCTCGGCCAGCACGTCGGCGAGTGGGCCGGAGGCGATTCGCGAGACGGTGGCCGCCGCATTGGCGATTGCCAAGCACACGTCTGAGGATGAAAGCTCGGGTCTGGCCGACAAGGCGTTGATGGCCAAGGATCTGCAGGATTTCGACCTGTTCCATGCCTGGGACATCACCCCGGAACAAGCCATCGAACAGGCGCTGACCTGCGAAGCGGCGGCGTTTGATGCCGATCCCCGGATCAAGAACGCCGACGGCACCACCTTGAGCACCCATCAGGGCTGCCGCGTGTACGGCAACAGCCATGGCTTTATCGGCGGTTATGCCTCGACGCGCCATAGCCTGAGCTGCGTGATGATCGCCGAAGCCAACGGCCAGATGCAGCGTGATTACTGGTACGACGTGAACCGCCAGGGTGACTTGCTGGCCGACCCGGTCAGCATCGGCCGGCGTGCTGCGCAACGTGCCGCAAGCCGCCTGGGCGCGCGCCCGGTACCGACCTGTGAAGTGCCAGTGCTGTTCTCGGCCGAACTGGCCGGTGGCCTGTTCGGCAGTTTCCTGGGGGCGATTTCCGGCGGCAACCTGTACCGCAAATCGTCGTTCCTCGAAGGTGCGATTGGCCAGAAGCTGTTTCCGGAGTGGCTGACCATCGATGAGCGTCCGCACCTGATGCGTGCCATGGGCAGCTCGTCGTTCGACGGCGATGGCCTGGCGACCTATGCCAAGCCGTTCGTCGAAAACGGTGAGTTGGTCTCCTACGTGCTGGGCACTTATGCCGGGCGAAAACTCGGCCTGCCGAGCACTGCGAACTCTGGCGGTGTGCACAACCTGTTCGTGACCCACGGCGAAGAGGACCAGGCGGCGCTTTTGCGGCGCATGGGGCGCGGCCTGTTGGTGACCGAATTGATGGGCCAGGGCTTGAACATGGTCACGGGGGATTATTCCCGCGGTGCGGCGGGTTTCTGGGTAGAAAACGGTGAGATCCAGTTTGCCGTCCAGGAAGTGACCATTGCCGGCAATATGCGCGACATGTTCAAGCAGATCGTTGCCGTGGGTAACGACTTGGAGCTGCGCAGCAATATCCGTACAGGTTCGGTCCTGATCGAGCGGATGACGGTCGCCGGTAGCTAATCCTTCCGACGTTTCACCAAAAGGCGCGCCATCTTGCAGATGGCGCGCCTTTTTTGTGGCTGCGTTTCAGGTTGATTGGCTTGGCGCTCTTGTTTTGATTCTCAATATCATTTAATAATAAATATCATTATCAAGTGAGTGCGGATCATGAGTGCTGTCCTGCATGAGGACCCCTACCTGGAAAGCTGGCGTTGGATGAGTCGTTGGATTCGCTGCTGCCTCGATCCCAATGAGCCGCGCCTGATCGAACACTACCTCAATGAAGGTCGATACCTCGCGTGTTGCACCGCGACCCATCCGTGGACGATCGCTGAAACGGCCTTCCGCCTGCTGATCGACACCGCCACCGACATCGCCTTGCCGTGGCACTGGCGATCCCAGTGTCTGGACCAGGCCTGGCGCCCGCTGCGCGACCTGGAAAAACTCTCCCGCTGTGCCTGTCGCCTCAAGCGCTGGCAGAGCTTTGCCTGGCAATTGGCGACATGCGAATTGCTGCCTTCGATTTCCGTTTCTGACTGGGTGCAAGGATCTTCCGATGAGTAATAGCCGTATCGAACGTGACAGCATGGGCGAACTGCAAGTCCCCGCCGAGGCCTTGTACGGCGCGCAAACCCAGCGCGCGGTGAACAACTTTCCGATCAGCCACCAGCGCATGCCGGCGCCATTCATTCGTGCGCTGATCCTGGCCAAAGTTGCAGCGGCCAAGGTCAACGTCGACCTCAAGCAAATCAGCGAAGGGCAGGGCAAGGCTATCGTCGATGCCGCTCAAGGCTTGCTGGAAGGCGATTTCATGCCGCACTTCCCGGTGGATATTTTCCAGACCGGTTCCGGCACCAGTTCCAATATGAACGCCAACGAAGTGATCGCGACCCTGGCCAGCCGTTTGCTCGGCGAGGCGGTCAACCCCAACGATCACGTGAACTGCGGCCAAAGCAGCAACGACGTCATCCCAACCACTATCCACGTCAGCGCGGCGCTGGTGCTATATGAGCAAACGTTGCCGGCGTTGCAGCACCTGGTGCAGGTCATCGAACAGAAGGCCGAAGAGGTCCACCCGTTCATCAAGACCGGCCGCACGCACCTGATGGACGCCATGCCGGTGCGTATGAGCCAGGTACTCAATGGCTGGGCGCAGCAGCTCAAGGCCAATATCGCTCATCTGCAGGACCTGCTGCCCAGCCTGCAAGCCCTGGCCCAGGGCGGTACGGCTGTCGGCACTGGGATCAACGCGCACCCGGAATTCGCGGCGCGTTTCAGCCAGCAACTGAGCAGCTTGACCGGCGTGCAATTCACCCCGGGCAAGAACCTGTTCGCGTTGATCGGCTCTCAGGACACCGCCGTCGCGGTCTCCGGCCAGTTGAAAGCTATCGCTGTGTCGTTGATGAAAATCGCCAACGACTTGCGCTGGATGAACTCCGGCCCGCTGGCAGGCCTGGGTGAAATCGAACTGGAAGGGCTGCAGCCCGGTTCTTCGATCATGCCCGGCAAGGTCAACCCGGTGATCCCGGAGGCGACGGCGATGGTCGCCGCGCAAGTCATCGGCAATGACACGGTGATCACCATTGCAGGCCAATCCGGCAACTTCGAGCTGAACGTGATGCTGCCGATCATCGCCCAGAACCTGCTCAGCAGCCTCGAACTGCTGGCCAATTCCAGCCGCCTGCTGGCGGACAAGGCCATCGCCAGCTTCAAGGTCAATGAGGCAAAACTCAAGGAGGCGCTGTCGCGCAACCCGATTCTGGTCACCGCACTCAACCCGATCATTGGTTACCAAAAGGCCGCTGAAATCGCCAAGCAAGCCTATCAGCAAGGTCGTCCGGTGATTGATGTCGCCCTCGAACACACGAACTTGCCGCGCAGCCAACTGGAGGTCCTGCTGGACCCGGAAAAGCTCACAGCCGGCGGCGTGTAATCATCGACCCTGCTTTGGAGGCTCACCATGGAGCATTGGAAACGCACGATCGAACGGGCCAATCGCTGCTTTATGCAGGGCGAACTGGTCGACGCTCGCGAAGCCTATTTGCAAGCCCTGGCCCTGGCTCAAGTGTTGTTCGAACGCTGGGCGAACGCCGACGAAGCAGTGGCTGCCTGTGTCATTTCCCATCACAACCTGGCGGACCTGCACTTGCGCCTGAACCAGCCGGAAGAAAGCGCGGAATACCTCTGCGCCATCCACCAGCGCCTGTTACAGACCCTGCAGGACCGGCGCCTGAGCCCACAACTGCGTGACGCGGCGCTGCGCCAGAGCAGCAAAACCTACGTCGAACTGTTGAACTTCATCAGCGATTACGGCGAATACCCCCGTACCCATCGCTTGCTGGGCGGTACTGCGGCGCAACCGACCCCTCCTCAATACGGAGCACACTGATATGTCCTACACCTTGCCTGCCTTGCCTTACGCCTACGATGCCCTGGAGCCGCATATCGATGCGCAAACCATGGAAATTCACTACACCAAGCATCACCAGACTTATATCAACAACCTCAATGCCGCCGTGGAGGGCACCGAGTTTGCGGGCTGGCCGGTGGAGAAACTGGTATCGAGCGTCCAGCAACTGCCCGAAAAACTGCGCGCTGCGGTGATCAATCAAGGCGGTGGTCATGCCAATCACTCGTTGTTCTGGGCGGTAATGTCGCCCAAAGGTGGCGGCAAACCCGAGGGCGCGCTGGGCCAGGCGATCGATGAGCAACTGGACGGCTTCGACAGTTTCAAGGACGCCTTCACCAAAGCCGCGTTGACGCGCTTCGGCAGCGGTTGGGCCTGGCTGAGCGTCACCCCGCAAAAGACCTTAGTGGTGGAGAGCAGCGGCAACCAGGACAGCCCGCTCATGAACGGCAACACACCGATCCTCGGCCTGGATGTGTGGGAACACGCCTACTACCTGCTGTACCAGAACCGTCGGCCTGAATACATCAATGCTTTCTACAGGGTTATCAACTGGCCGGAAGTTGCCGCCCGCTACCAGGCCGCCCTGGCCTGATATCACCCTCTCTACCAAGACTTAAGGCTGACTATGGGCACTGAAACACTGGCGATCAGCAACGGGCGAATGTTTCGTTATGCGTTTGGCTCGCTGCTGCTATTGGCAGGTACTGCATTGCTGGTGGCTCAAGGATTCGCCTGGCTGGACCTGGAACCGCGCATCCTGCGGGCCCTGCAGGGTGGGGCGATCTGCGCGCTCGGCACCGCGTTGGGCGCCGTGCCTGTGTTGGTTATCCGGCGCATGCCGGCAGCGTTGAGCGATACCTTGCTGGGTTTTGGTGCCGGAGTGATGCTCGCAGCGACGGCGTTTTCGCTGATCGTACCGGGCATTGCGGCGGCTGAAGGCCTGGGGCTGACCCCGTGGGGCGCGAGTGGCTTGATCAGCGTTGGCATCCTGCTGGGGGCGTTCGGGTTGTACCTGGTCGACCGCAAGGTCTCCGGTGCCAGCCCGGAAATGCTGGTAGGCACGCCGGAGCACCCGGTGATCCCGCCACGCATCTGGCTGTTCGTATTTGCCATCATTGCGCACAACATCCCGGAGGGTATGGCCGTGGGCGTTTCGGCCGGCGGTGGTATGCCGGATGCCGACAGCCTGGCCATGGGCATTGCCTTGCAGGATGTGCCCGAAGGCCTTGTGATTGCGTTGGTGTTGGCCGGGGCAGGGATGTCGCGGGTCAAGGCGTTCCTGATTGGTGCGGCCTCGGGTCTGGTCGAGCCGATATTTGCCGTGCTTTGCGCCTGGTTGGTGAGCCTGGCAGAGGTGTTGCTGCCGCTAGGCTTGGCGTTGGCCGCCGGCGCGATGCTGCTGGTGGTCACTCACGAGGTGATCCCCGAGTCGCGGCGCAATGGCCATGAACAGCTCGCCAGCCTGGGACTGTGCATCGGGTTCTGTTTGATGATGGTGATGGATACCGCGTTAGGCTGAAGCTGTTGCGGCTTCAGCCTATGTCTCAAAGGGTGGGCTTATTCACCCTCATCAAAGAAGTTATTGATCAGCTTGACCAGAGCGTCCATCGCTTCCTGCTCTTGCTCGCCTTCGGTCCTCAAATGAATCTTGGTGCCCTTGCCAGCGGCCAGCATCATCATCGCCATGATGCTTTTGCCGTCGACCATGGACTCTGGGGTGCGCCCAGCGCGGACCTGGCAGGGGAACTGCCCAGCAATGCCGACGAACTTGGCCGAGGCCCGGGCGTGCAGGCCCAGCTTGTTGATGATTTCAATTTCCAGAGCGGGCATCGCGGGGGTGTTCCTTTCAGCTAAGGTCGCGGTGGCGAACCTGGACGTTCTTGAGGGTTTGTTGCAGCGTCTGGCCCAGGCGTTCGGTCAGATAGACAGAGCGGTGGTGGCCGCCGGTGCAGCCGATGGCAATGGTGACATAGGCCCGGTTGCTCGCGGCAAAGCGCGGCAACCATTTGAGCAGGTAGCTGGAGATGTCCTGGAACATCTCCTCGACATCCGGTTGCGCGGCCAGATAGTCCGCCACAGGCTGGTCCAACCCTGATTGATCACGCAACTCCGGCTTCCAGTAGGGATTGGGCAGGCAGCGCACATCGAATACCAGGTCGGCATCCACCGGCATACCGCGCTTGAAGCCAAACGACTCGACCAGAAAGGCCGTGCCGGGTTCGGGCTGGTTCAGCAGGCGTAGCTTGATGGCATCGCGTAGTTGGTACAGGTTGAGGCTGGTGGTGTTGATCTTGAGGTCGGCGAGGTCAATGATCGGCCCCAACAGCTTGGTCTCGTCCTCGATGGCTTCGGCCAGCGAACGGTGTGGGCTGCTGAGGGGGTGGCGTCGACGAGTCTCGGAGAAGCGTTTGAGCAGGGTTTCTTCGTCGGCATCCAGGTACAGCACATCGCAGTGAATGTGCTTGGCACGTACTTCCTCAAGCAGTTCCGGGAAGCGCGTGAGGTGGCTGGGCAGGTTGCGGGCATCAATCGAAACGGCGACCAACGGCTGTGCCAGTTCGGTGTGGATCAGCGCGCGCTCCGCCAACTCCGGCAGCAGGCCGGCGGGTAGGTTGTCGATGCAATAGAAACCGTTGTCCTCAAGAACATTGAGGGCGGTGCTTTTACCTGAGCCGGAGCGGCCGCTGACGATGATCAAACGCATGATTAATGCCCGTTTTGTTCATCCAGGACAACCTGATACAACGCCTCATTGCTGCTGGCGCTGCGCAGTTTGTCGCGTACTTCCTTGCGGTCGAGCATGCTGGCAATCTGCCGGAGCAGTTCCAGGTGTGCATCGGTGGCGGCTTGCGGGACCAGCAACACAAACAGCAGGTCGACCGGCGCACCGTCGATGGCGTCGAAATCGATGGGAGCGTCCAGGTGCAGCAGGGCGCTGACAGGTGTCTCGCAGCCTTTGAGGCGGCAGTGAGGAATGGCGATGCCGTTACCAAAACCGGTCGAGCCGAGTTTTTCACGGGCAATCAGAGCCTCGTAGACATCTTGCATCTCCAATTCAGGCACTTGTTTGCTGATCAGGTTGGCAATCTGTTCGAGGGCTTTCTTCTTGCTGCCCCCCGGCGCGTTCACAACGGAACGGCCGGGAGTCAGGATGGTTTCAAGTCGGATCATGGGTGGGGAGTGTTAGCGGCCGGTGCCCTGAAGGAGGCTCTGCTGCTTTTCCTTATGCTTTTTGATTTGGCGATCCAGCTTGTCGGTCAGGTCGTCAATGGCGGCATACATATCAGAATGCTCAGCATTGGCGACGACTTCCCCGCCGGGTATACGCAAGGTGGCTTCGATTTTCTGCTTCAGCTTTTCGACAGTCATAATGACTTGCACGTTGGTGATCTTGTCGAAATGCCCCTCAATTCGTTTGAGTTTTTCGCCGATATAAGTGCGCAGCGCTTCGGTCACTTCCAGTTGGTGTCCACTGATATTGACTTGCATACAGCTTCTCCTTCGTTGCCAGTGCATAAAGCGACGGGTAGGAATACCCGCCACTGGAACGCTGTGGCCTGCCCGTCACATCAAACGCTTACGCTCGCTGGAAGGCGCAATCCCAAGGGACTCGCGGTACTTGGCGACGGTTCGACGGGCGACCTGAATGCCTTGTGCCTCCAGTAAACCAGCGATCTTGCTGTCACTCAACGGCTTTTTCTGATTTTCCGCGGCAACCAGTTTTTTGATGATCGCGCGGATCGCCGTGGACGAGCATTCGCCGCCTTCGGAGGTGCTGACATGGCTGGAGAAAAAGTACTTCAACTCATATATACCCCGTGGGGTATGCATGAATTTTTGCGTCGTTACCCGGGAAATCGTCGATTCGTGCATGCCCACCGCTTCTGCGATGTCGTGCAGAACCAGGGGTTTCATCGCTTCGTCGCCGTATTCCAGGAAGCCGCGCTGGTGCTCGACGATCTGGGTGGCCACTTTCATCAGGGTTTCGTTGCGGCTTTGCAGGCTCTTGATGAACCAGCGCGCTTCCTGCAATTGGTTTCGCATGAAGGTGTTGTCGGCACTGGTGTCGGCACGACGCACAAAACCGGCATATTGCGGGTTGACCCGCAGGCGCGGCACCGACTCCTGGTTCAGTTCCACCAGCCAGCGCTCGTTGTCCTTGCGCACGATCACATCGGGGACGACGTATTCGGCTTCGCTGGACTCGATCTGCGAGCCCGGACGCGGGTTGAGGCTTTGCACCAGCTCGATGACGTGGCGCAGGTCGTCTTCCTTGAGCTTCATGCGGCGCATCAGTTGGCTGTAGTCGCGGCTGCCCAGCAGGTCGATGTAGTCGGTGACCAGGCGCTGGGCTTCAGCGAGCCAAGGGGTCTTGGCGGGCAGTTGGCGCAATTGCAGCAACAGGCACTCGCTAAGGTTGCGTGCGCCAATGCCGGCGGGCTCGAACTGCTGGATGCGGTGCAGGACGGCTTCGATTTCGTCCAGCTCGATGTCCAGTTCCGGGTCGAAGGCTTCAAGAATCTCTTCGAGCGTCTCGTCCAGATAACCCTGGTTATTGATGCAGTCGATCAGGGTCACGGCGATCAGGCGATCGGTGTCGGACATCGGCGCCAGGTTCAATTGCCACAGCAAGTGGCTCTGCAGGCTCTCGCCGGCTGAGGTGCGGGTGGTGAAATCCCACTCGTCGTCATCATTGCTCGGCAGGCTGCTGGCGCTGGTCTGGTAGACGTCCTCCCAGGCGGTGTCCACGGGAAGTTCGTTGGGGATGCGTTCGTTCCATTCGCCTTCCTCCAGGTTATCCACCGTAGGGGCGGTTTCCTGGTAAGAGGGTTCCTGCACGTCGGAATTGGGTTTTTGCTCGACGTTGTCGGCCAGTGGGTCTGCATTATCGAAGTCGTCGCCTTCTTCCTGGCGTTCGAGCATCGGATTGGACTCCAAGGCTTCCTGGATTTCCTGTTGTAGGTCCAGTGTCGACAATTGGAGCAGGCGGATGGCCTGTTGCAGCTGCGGTGTCATCGTCAGCTGCTGGCCCATTCTCAGGACTAGCGATGGTTTCATGGCAGGGGCTTAACACCTTATTCGCCGGCGCAATGCGCCATCCACGACAGGGCGCGTGAGCGCCAAACATAAGCAAATTATATGCCTGATATCGGGGGCTTTGCCTAGAGCGCGGTAACAATAAAAATCCGGAGGTTTTCATTGACTCCCGCGCACCTTGGCGAACGGCCTGCCACCGCCATTTTCTACCGGCAGGCTTACAGGCGGAACTCGTGGCCCAGATACACTTCCTTGACCAGTTCGTTGGCCAGAATAGTGGCCGAATCGCCTTCTGCGATCAGTTGCCCATCGTTGACGATATATGCAGTTTCGCAGATATCGAGGGTCTCGCGGACATTGTGGTCGGTGATCAGTACACCGATGCCCTTGGCCTTGAGGTGATGGATGATCTGCTTGATGTCGCCAACCGAGATCGGGTCGACACCGGCAAAAGGTTCGTCCAGCAGGATGAACTTCGGCGCAGTGGCCAGTGCGCGGGCAATCTCCACGCGGCGACGTTCACCACCGGACAAGCTCATGCCGAGGTTGTCGCGGATGTGGTTGATGTGGAACTCCTGCAGCAGGCTTTCCAGCTCCTTGCGGCGGCCGTCGCGGTCGAGTTCCTTACGGGTCTCGAGGATCGCCATGATGTTATCGGCGACCGACAGTTTGCGGAAGATCGACGCCTCCTGGGGGAGATAGCCGATACCGGCGCGCGCGCGGCCGTGCATCGGCTGGTGGCTGACGTCCAGGTCGTCGATCAACACGCGACCCTGGTCTGCCTGAACCAGGCCGACGATCATATAGAAGCAAGTGGTTTTGCCGGCACCGTTGGGGCCAAGCAGGCCGACGATCTGGCCGCTGTCGATCGACAGGCTGACGTCGCGCACGACCTGACGGCCTTTATAGGCCTTGGCCAGATGCTGGGCTTTCAGGGTTGCCATTACTCGGCCTTCTTCTTCGGCTGGATAACCATGTCGATACGTGGGCGTGGTGCGGTGACCTTGCTGCCGTTGGCGCGACCGGCGTTGGCGATCTGCTTCACGGTGTCATAGGTGATCTTTTCACCTTCCGTGGAGTTGCCGTCGGGGCTCAGTACCTTGGCCTGGTCGATCAGCACGATGCGGTTTTGCTGGGCGTGATACTGGATGGTTTTGCCGTAGCCCTTCATTGGTGCGGTATCGGCGGGCGCCTGCTTCTGTTCGAAGTAAGCCAGGTTGCCCACGGAAGTCACAACGTCGATGTCGCCAGCAGGGGTGCGAGTCAGCGTCACCGTGTTGCCGGTGATCTTCATCGAGCCCTGGGTAATGATCACGCCACCGGTGTAGGTCGCGACGCCTTGCTTGTCGTCGAGCTGTGCATCGTCGGCCGAAATGTGGATCGGTTGCTGGCTATCGTTCGGCAGAGCCCAGGCGCTCACGCTTCCCAGTGCTGCGCCCAGACCGAGCAAAATAGGGAGGGTTTTAACGAGCCTCATACTGTCCTCTTACGTTCGATAGCAGGTGTATCCTGCTTTCTTTCAAATACGCTTTCATTCCCTTGCCAGTCGATACGCCGCCAGCGCCGTCGATTCTAACGTCTTGCTCGGTCTGCGCATATTGCTTCTGTGGGAATACGGTCATGCGACTGCTGGTAATGATGGTGTCGCGGTTCTGCGCGTCAGTCCGTGCGACGCGCACCGAGTCGATCAGTTCCACTTCGGTGCCGTCCGGGTTGACTTCGCCACGCTTGCTGGTGACGTGCCAGGGGAATTCGGTGCCGCGGTACAGATTCAGGTCGGGGTTGGTCAGCAGGGTGACTTCGGATGCCTTCAAGTGTTCGACTTTGTCCGATGTCATTTCGTACTGCACTTTGCCGTCAGCTAGGAACTGCACGCTGTAGGCATTGGTGGCGTAATAGTCGATAGCGCCTTGGTCAACCTGCGCAACAGGCTGGTCGAGAAAGCGCTCCGGGCTGATATTCCAGTAGCCAACCGCCAGGAGCAGCGCGGCGATGACCCCGAATAGCAGGAAGTTGCGAATCTTTTTGCTCAGCATAAAACGCTCTATAGGTAGGCGGCTTGGGCCGCTTCAAGGCTGCCCTGGGCACGCAGGATCAGCTCGCAGAACTCGCGGGCGGCGCCTTCGCCACCACGGGCGGTGGTGATGCCGTGGGCATGCTCGCGAACAAATGCCGCCGCATTGGCGACAGCCATGCCCAAGCCCACCCGGCGGATCACCGGCAGGTCGGGCAGGTCGTCGCCCAGATAGGCAACCTGCTCATAGCTTAGGTTGAGTTGGCCAAGCAGCTCGTCCAGGACGACTAGTTTATCCTCCCGGCCCTGATACAGGTGAGGAATCCCCAGGTTTTGTGCGCGGCGTTCCACAACGGGGGTTTTTCGACCGCTGATAATCGCGGTTTGCACGCCCGCCGCCATGAGCATCTTGATGCCCTGGCCGTCGAGGGTGTTGAATGTCTTGAATTCGCTGCCGTCTTCGAGGAAGTACAGGCGGCCATCGGTCAGCACACCGTCAACGTCGAAAATCGCCAACTTGATGTGTTTGCCGCGTTGCAACAGGTCGCTGGTCATTTACATCACTCCCGCACGCAGCAAGTCGTGCATGTTCAGGGCGCCAATCGGGCGGTCGTCGCCATCGACCACCACCAGCGCGCCGATCTTATGGTCTTCCATGATCTTCAGGGCTTCGGCCGCCAGCATTTCCGCGCGTGCAGTCTTGCCGTGGGGGGTCATCACCGCATCGATGGTGGCGGTGTGGATATCGATAGTGCGGTCCAGGGTGCGGCGCAGGTCTCCGTCGGTGAAGACGCCGGCCAGCCTTCCGTCGGCTTCCAGGATCACGGTCATGCCCAGGCCCTTGCGGGTCATCTCCATGAGCGCGTCCTTCAGCAGTGTGCCGCGCTGTACCTGGGGCAGCTCATCGCCGGAATGCATGACGTTTTCCACTTTCAACAGCAGGCGTCGGCCGAGCGCGCCGCCCGGATGGGAAAATGCGAAGTCTTCCGCCGTAAACCCGCGTGCTTCCAGCAGGGCCACGGCCAAGGCATCGCCCATGACCAGCGCGGCGGTGGTGGAGGAGGTCGGTGCCAGGTTCAGCGGGCAGGCCTCAGCGGTCACGTGAACATTCAGGTTTACTTCGGCGGCCTTGGCCAGCGTCGACTCCGGGTTGCCGGTGATGCTGATCATCTGGATGCCCAGGCGTTTGATCAGCGGCAGCAGGGTCACGATTTCGTTGGTGGTGCCGGAGTTGGACAGTGCGAGGATGATGTCATCCTTGGTGATCATGCCCATGTCGCCATGGCTGGCTTCGGCCGGGTGGACGAAAAACGCTGTGGTCCCGGTGCTTGCCAGGGTAGCGGCGATCTTGCTGCCGACGTGACCGGACTTGCCCATGCCGACCACGACAACGCGGCCTTTGCTGGCCAGAATCATCTCGCAGGCGCGCACGAAATCTGCGTCGATATGGGCCAACAAGCCTTCTACGGCTTCAAGCTCGAGGCGGATGGTGCGTTGTGCGGATTGGATAAGGTCGCTGGATTGGCTCATGTCTGAAATCGTATAGCCTGACGAAAAGTCGACGATTATAACGGTAATGATCAATTCGCTCACGCAAGTTCGTCAGTCTTTAGTCGTCAGGCGCTTCAGACTCCTTCCTCGGTAACATAGCCGGCAACGGTTTTTCCCTGTCCCCAATCTGAACAAGCGCTGTTCCGGCCTTGGGGGCTCTGCACCAGCAGTGATATAGTTCGCCGCCAGTTCGGTCCCCCCAGCCCATGTGGCTAACTATATTGCGCAACCGTTGCAAACGTTTGTCGCAAACGTGGTGTCTGAGTGAAAGGCTGCATTCCAAGGAGTTTAGATGAGTGCCGATAACGCCTACGCGGTCGAGCTGAAGGGCCTTACCTTCAAGCGCGGGACGCGCAGCATCTTCAATAACGTCGATATTCGCATTCCCCGTGGCAAGGTCACGGGCATCATGGGACCTTCCGGTTGCGGCAAGACCACCCTGTTGCGCCTGATGGGCATGCAATTGCGGCCCAACGCCGGCGAAGTATGGGTCAACGGCCAGAACCTGCCGACGCTGTCGCGCAGCGATCTGTTCGATGCGCGCAAGCACATGGGGGTCCTGTTCCAAAGCGGTGCGCTGTTCACCGACCTCGATGTGTTCGAAAACGTAGCATTTCCGCTGCGGGTGCATACCCAGCTGTCCGATGAAATGATTCGTGACATCGTGCTGCTGAAACTGCAGGCCGTGGGCCTTCGCGGTGCCATCGACCTGATGCCGGACGAACTGTCTGGCGGTATGAAACGTCGTGTCGCCCTGGCGCGTGCCATTGCCCTCGATCCGCAGATTCTCATGTATGACGAACCCTTCGTGGGACAGGACCCGATCGCCATGGGCGTGCTGGTGCGCCTGATCCGCCTGCTCAACGATGCGCTGGGGATCACCAGTATCGTGGTCTCCCACGACCTGGCCGAAACCGCGAGCATTGCCGACTACCTCTATGTAGTCGGTGATGGCCAGGTGCTGGGGCAGGGAACACCGGAAGAACTGATGAACGCTGACAACCCGCGCATTCGCCAATTCATGACCGGCGATCCCGATGGCCCGGTGCCTTTTCATTTTCCGGCAGCGGACTACCGCTCAGATCTTCTGGGGAAGCGCTGATGCGCAAGACATCTCTTATCGAGAAGGTGCGCCTTTTCGGTCGCTCCGGCATCGACATCATCGAAGTGCTCGGCCGCTCGACGATTTTCCTGTTCCACGCCTTGCTCGGCCGGGGCGGCATTGGCGGCAGCTTCGGTCTGTTGATCAAACAACTGCACGCCGTCGGTGTGATGTCCCTGGTGATCATCGTGGTCTCCGGGCTCTTCATCGGCATGGTGTTGGCGTTGCAAGGCTTCAATATCCTGTCCAGCTACGGCTCGGAACAGGCGGTGGGGCAGATGGTCGCCCTGACGCTGTTGCGTGAACTCGGCCCGGTCGTCGCGGCCCTGTTGTTCGCCGGGCGCGCCGGTTCTGCGCTGACTGCTGAAATCGGCAACATGAAGTCCACCGAGCAGTTGTCCAGCCTGGAGATGATCGGTGTGGACCCGCTCAAGTACATTGTTGCCCCGCGCCTGTGGGCCGGCTTCATTTCCCTGCCGCTGCTGGCGATGATCTTCAGCGTGGTGGGTATATGGGGCGGTTCTTGGGTTGCGGTGGACTGGCTGGGGGTCTACGACGGCTCCTACTGGGCCAACATGCAAAACAGCGTGACCTTCAACGGCGACGTGCTCAATGGCATTATAAAGAGCATTGTCTTCGCCTTTGTTGTGACCTGGATCGCCGTATTCCAAGGCTATGACTGTGAGCCCACTTCAGAAGGGATCAGTCGCGCCACCACCAAGACCGTTGTGTACGCCTCGCTGGCGGTACTGGGCCTTGACTTCATTATGACCGCCTTGATGTTTGGAGATTTCTGATGCAAAACCGCACTGTGGAAATCGGTGTCGGCCTTTTCTTGCTGGCTGGCATCCTGGCTTTACTGTTGCTGGCCCTGCGAGTCAGTGGCCTTTCGGCCAGCCCCACCGCCGATACTTATAAACTTTACGCGTACTTCGACAATATCGCCGGTTTGACTGTCAGAGCTAAAGTGACCATGGCCGGTGTGACCATCGGCAAGGTCTCGGCAATCGATCTGGATCGCGACAGCTTCACCGGGCGAGTGACGATGCAGTTGGACAAAAAGGTAGATAACCTACCAACCGACTCCACCGCGTCTATCCTCACCGCGGGCTTGCTGGGCGAGAAATACATCGGGATCAGCGTGGGTGGCGAAACAGCTCTGCTCAAGGATGGTTCCACCATCCACGACACACAGTCGTCGCTGGTGCTTGAGGATCTGATCGGTAAATTTCTGCTCAATACGGTCAATAAAGACGCCAAATGAGGACTCTGTTCATGATCTCTACCTTGCGACGTGGTCTGCTGGTACTGCTTGCAGCACTGCCGTTGATGGCCAACGCGGCGGGTTCTGCGCACGAACTGGTGCAGGACACGACCAGCAAAATGTTGGCTGACCTGACCGCCAATAAAGAACAGTACAAGCAAGACCCGACTAAGTTTTACGACTCGCTCAATACCATTGTCGGCCCGGTCGTGGACGCCGAAGGCATTTCGCGCAGCATCATGACGGTCAAGTATTCGCGCAAGGCCACGCCCGCGCAGATGCAGACATTCCAGGAGAACTTCAAAAAGGGCCTGTTCCAGTTCTACGGTAACGCCCTGCTCGAGTACAACAACCAGGGGATCACTGTCGACCCCGCCAAGGATGAGTCGGGCGATCGCACCAGCGTCGGCATGGTCGTCAAGGGCAGCAACGGCGCCGTCTATCCTGTGCAGTACACGCTGGAGAAGATCGGCGGCGAGTGGAAACTGCGTAACGTGATCATCAACGGCATCAACATCGGCAAGCTGTTCCGTGATCAGTTCGCTGACGCCATGCAGCGCAATGGCAACGACCTGGACAAGACCATCAATGGTTGGGCCGGTGAAGTGGCCAAGGCCAAGGAAGAGACCGATAAAGCCGCTGGGAAGCCCGCGCAATGACCGAGGCGGCTGTTCGTATCGGCGACGCTGGCGAGTTGTTCCTCAGCGGTGTGCTGGATTACCGCTCCGGGCCGGACCTGCGCAAGCAGGGGCAGGCGCTGATCAAGGCGAGCACCGCGCCGTCGCTGGTGCTCGATTGCTCGGCGGTGAGCAAGTCCAGCAGCGTCGGCTTGTCGTTGCTGCTGTGCTTCATACGTGATGCCGAGGCAGCCAAAAAACCGGTCAGCATAAGTGCGCTGCCCGATGACATGCGTGAAATTGCCGAGGTTTACGGTCTGACCGAGCTGTTGGCACATCCTTAATACACATTTTCAAGGAGGCCCCCCGTCAGAGTCCTGCTATGCGGGGTTCGCAGGCGCGGGGCTTTTTTGTATGATGTGCGACCCGTGCGCACTGGGCGCCGATAGAGGTTGAGCATGCAGGCCCTAGAAGTTAAGAGCTTCCTTGAAGGAAAGCTGCCGGAAACGAACGTAGAAGTTGAAGGCGAAGGCTGCAACTTCCAGCTGAATTTGATTAGCGATGAACTGGCGGCACTGAGCCCGGTCAAGCGTCAACAGCAGGTCTATGCCCATTTGAACCCGTGGATCACCGATGGCAGCATCCATGCGGTCACTATGAAATTTTTCAGCCGCGCGGCCTGGGCCGAGCGCACCTGAGCCCCCAAGGCGTCGAGATTCTTATGGATAAATTGATTATTACCGGCGGTGCCCGCCTTGATGGCGAGATCCGCATTTCCGGTGCGAAAAACTCCGCCTTGCCGATCCTGGCAGCGACCCTGCTGTGCGATGGCCCTGTGACCGTGGCCAACCTGCCGCACCTGCACGACATCACCACCATGATCGAGCTGTTCGGTCGCATGGGCATTGAGCCGGTGATCGACGAAAAACTGTCGGTTGAAATCGACCCGCGCACCATCAAGACCCTGATCGCCCCGTATGAGCTGGTGAAAACCATGCGCGCGTCGATCCTGGTGCTTGGCCCGATGGTCGCTCGTTTCGGCGAAGCCGAAGTGGCCCTGCCTGGCGGTTGCGCGATCGGTTCGCGTCCGGTGGACCTGCACATCCGTGGTCTTGAAGCCATGGGCGCCACCATTGACGTCGAAGGCGGCTACATCAAGGCCAAGGCGCCGGAAGGCGGCCTGCGTGGCGCCAGCTTCTTCTTTGATACCGTGAGCGTGACCGGTACCGAGAACATCATGATGGCCGCGGCCCTGGCTAACGGTCGCAGTGTGTTGCAAAACGCCGCGCGCGAGCCGGAAGTGGTCGACCTGGCCAACTTCCTGATCGCCATGGGCGCCAACATCCGCGGCGCCGGCACCGACACCATCACCATTGAAGGTGTAAAACGCCTGCATTCGGCCACCTACAAGGTGATGCCGGACCGCATCGAGACCGGGACCTACCTGGTTGCCGCCGCCGTCACCGGTGGCCGCGTCAAGGTCAAGGACACTGATCCGACCATCCTTGAGTCCGTGCTGGAAAAACTCAAGGAAGCCGGCGCTGAAATCACCACCGGTGAAGATTGGATCGAGCTGAACATGCACGGCAAGCGGCCAAAAGCCGTCAACGTGCGGACCGCCCCGTACCCGGCGTTCCCGACCGACATGCAAGCGCAGTTCATCTCCCTGAACGCGATTGCCGAAGGCACCGGTGCCGTGATCGAGACCATCTTTGAAAACCGCTTCATGCACGTGTACGAACTGCACCGTATGGGCGCGAAGATCCAGGTCGAAGGCAACACGGCCATTGTGACCGGCATCGACAAGCTCAAGGGCGCGCCCGTCATGGCCACCGACCTGCGGGCCTCGGCCAGCCTGGTGATCTCCGCACTGTGCGCAGAGGGCGACACGCTGATCGACCGCATCTACCACATAGACCGTGGCTACGAGTGCATCGAAGAAAAACTGCAGATGCTCGGCGCGAAGATCCGCCGCGTACCGGGCTAGTCCAAGGACTGCAATTGTGGCGAGGGAGCTTGCTCCCGCTGGGTCGCGAAGCGGCCCCAAGAGCGGGACTGCTATGCAGTCCAACGGGAGCAAGCTCCCTCGCCACAGTTTGCGGTTAGCTGATTTGTTTCAAATCGAGGCTGTAATGGCCTCGATCTGTGTCTGGCGCCGTTTGCGACCAGACCGCAATAGCCTGATGAAGGACTGACGTTTCCCATGTTGACCATCGCACTGTCCAAGGGCCGCATCCTTGACGACACTTTGCCGCTTCTGGCTGAAGCGGGCATCGTGCCGACCGAGAATCCGGACAAGAGCCGCAAGTTGATCATCCCTACGACCCAGGACGACGTTCGCCTGCTGATCGTGCGGGCTACCGATGTGCCGACCTACGTTGAACACGGTGCCGCCGACCTGGGTGTCGCCGGTAAAGACGTTTTGATGGAATACGGTGGCCAGGGCCTGTACGAGCCACTGGACCTGCGTATTGCCCTGTGCAAGCTGATGACCGCTGGCCGGGTCGGTGACGTCGAGCCCAAGGGGCGCCTGCGGGTGGCCACCAAGTTCGTCAATGTCGCCAAGCGTTACTACGCCGAGCAAGGCCGTCAGGTCGATATCATCAAGCTGTACGGCTCGATGGAGCTGGCACCGCTGATCGGCCTGGCCGACAAGATCATCGACGTGGTCGATACCGGCAACACCCTGCGCGCCAACGGCCTGGAGCCCCAGGATTTCATTGCTGACATCAGCTCTCGCCTGATCGTCAACAAGGCATCGATGAAGATGCAGCACGCGCGTATCCAGGCGTTGATCGATACCCTGCGCAACGCAGTGGAGTCTCGACACCGCGGTTGACCAACCCGCGTAGCTGAAAAGCTGCGCCCGTCTATCCGCCTCATAGCCAGAATTCTCAGGTGCCCAAGCGGAAACGACTGCTAGTTTAGGGCGCCTGAGTTTTTGCCAATCCTATGAGGCCCTCGCTATGACCACGTCCACTGCAATTGCCCGACTCAACGCTGCCGACCCGGATTTCGCCCATCATCTGGATCATCTGCTGAGTTGGGAAAGTGTGTCCGACGACTCGGTCAACCAGCGGGTGCTCGACATCATCAAGGCCGTGCGCGAGCGCGGTGACGCCGCGTTGGTGGACTTCACCCGCCAGTTCGACGGTTTGGACGTCAAGTCCATGTCGGACCTGATCCTGCCCCGTGAACGCCTGGAGCTGGCCCTGACGCGGATTACCGTGCCGCAGCGCGAAGCCCTGGAACTCGCGGCGGCGCGGGTGCGCAGTTACCACGAGAAGCAGAAACAGGATTCCTGGAGCTACACCGAGGCCGACGGCACTGTGCTGGGCCAGAAGGTCACGCCGCTGGATCGTGCCGGGCTGTACGTGCCGGGCGGTAAAGCCTCGTACCCGTCGTCGGTTTTGATGAATGCGATTCCGGCCAAGGTGGCCGGTGTGACCGAAGTGGTCATGGTGGTGCCGACGCCGCGCGGTGAAATCAACGAACTGGTCCTCGCGGCAGCCTGCATCGCCGGTGTCGACCGCGTGTTCACCATCGGCGGCGCCCAGGCTGTCGCGGCGTTGGCCTACGGCACCGAAAGCGTGCCGAAGGTCGACAAAGTGGTCGGCCCCGGTAACATCTATGTCGCCACCGCCAAGCGCCACGTGTTTGGTCAGGTCGGCATCGACATGATCGCCGGCCCTTCGGAAATCCTCGTGGTGTGTGACGGCCTGACCGACCCGGACTGGATCGCCATGGACCTGTTCTCCCAGGCCGAACATGACGAAGACGCCCAAGCGATTCTGGTCAGCCCTGACGCCGAGTTCCTCGACAAGGTCGCCGCCAGTATCAACAAGCTGATGCCGAGCATGGATCGCGCCGAGATCATCGAGAAGTCGATCAATGGCCGTGGTGCGCTGATCCTGGTGCGCGACATGGAGCAGGCCATCGAAGTGGCCAACCGCATCGCACCGGAGCACTTGGAATTGTCCGTGGCCGACCCACAAGCCTGGCTGCCGTCGATTCGTCACGCCGGGGCGATCTTCATGGGCCGCCACACCAGCGAAGCCCTGGGCGACTACTGCGCAGGCCCCAACCACGTATTGCCAACCTCCGGCACCGCGCGTTTCTCGTCGCCACTGGGGGTGTATGACTTCCAGAAGCGTTCGTCGATCATCTTCTGCTCGCCACAAGGCGCTTCCGAGCTGGGCAAGACCGCTTCGGTACTGGCCCGTGGCGAATCCTTGAGCGCCCACGCACGTAGCGCCGAATACCGCATCCTTGAAGACAATAAGGGGAACTGAGGCATGAGCAAATTCTGGAGCCCCTTCGTCAAGGACCTGGTGCCTTACGTGCCTGGTGAGCAGCCCAAGCTGAGCAAACTGGTCAAGCTCAACACCAATGAAAACCCCTACGGCCCGTCGCCCAAGGCGCTGGCGGCCATGCAGGTCGAGTTGAACGACAACCTGCGCTTGTACCCGGACCCCAACAGCGACCTGCTCAAGCAGGCCGTGGCCCGTTTTTACGCGATCGACGCCGGCAACGTGTTCCTCGGCAACGGTTCCGATGAAGTCCTGGCACACATCTTCCACGCGCTGTTCCAGCACGACCTGCCACTGTTGTTCCCGGATATCAGCTACAGCTTCTATCCGGTGTACTGCGGCCTCTACGGCATCAAGTCCGACCCGGTGCCGCTGGATGAGCAGTTCCAGATCCGCGTAGCGGACTACGCCAGGCCGAACGGCGGGATCATCTTCCCTAACCCGAATGCGCCGACCGGCTGCGTACTGGCGCTGGATGCGGTGGAGCAGATCCTCAAGGCCAGCCCGGATTCGGTGGTGGTGGTGGATGAAGCCTACGTCGACTTCGGCGGTGAAACTGCCATCGGTCTGGTGGATCGCTACCCGAACCTGCTGGTCACCCAGACCTTGTCCAAATCGCGCTCACTGGCCGGTTTGCGCGTGGGCCTGGCCGTGGGCCACCCGGACCTGATCGAGGCGCTGGAGCGGGTCAAGAACAGCTTCAACTCCTATCCGCTCGATCGCCTGGCGATTGTCGGCGCGGCGGCGGCGTTCGATGACCGTGAGTACTTCGAGAAGACGTGCCGGTGGGTGATCGACAGCCGCGAAAAGGTTGTCGCGCAGTTGGAGGAGAAAGGTTTTGACGTGCTGCCGTCGGCGGCCAACTTCATCTTTGCTCGTCACCCACGGCACGACGCCGCCGGCCTGGCGGCCAAGTTGCGTGAGCAAGGGGTGATTGTGCGGCACTTCAAGCAGGCGCGGATTGACCAGTTCCTGCGGATCAGCATCGGCACACCAGAGCAGAACCAGGCGCTGATCGATGGCCTAGGCGAGCTCTAAGTCACACTGAAGATCTAAAAATGTGGGAGGGGGCTTGCCCCCGATGGCGGAGTGTCAGTCGACATCATAATCGACCGATTCACCGCTATCGGGGGCAAGCCCCCTCCCACATTCAGTTTTGCAGTGTTGGTTAGATCAGCGGGTCATCCGGCTTCTTGTGCTTCCAGCCGTCATTGCCCGGCAGCAGCAGGTTCAAACCAATCGCCACCACCGCACACAGGGCGATGCCCTTCAGGCCGAAATCGTCCGGGCCGTTGCCGGTGCCGACCAGCACACCGCCAATCCCGAACACCAGCGTCACCGACACAATCACCAGATTGCGCGCTTCGCCCAGGTCGATCTTGTGGCGAATCAGCGTGTTCATGCCTACGGCAGCAATCGAGCCGAACAGCAGGCACAGAATCCCGCCCATCACCGGTACCGGAATGCTCTGCAGCAGTGCGCCGAACTTGCCGATAAACGCCAGGCTGATGGCAAACACCGCCGCCCAGGTCATGATTTTCGGGTTGTAGTTCTTGGTCAGCATCACTGCGCCGGTCACTTCGGCGTAGGTGGTGTTCGGCGGGCCGCCAAACAGGCCGGCGGCCGTGGTGGCAATGCCGTCACCCAGCAGGGTGCGGTGCAGGCCGGGCTTCTTCAGGTAGTCGCGACCGGTCACGCTGCCCACCGCGATCACACCGCCGATATGCTCGATCGCCGGGGCCAGGGCCACTGGGACGATAAACAGAATCGCCTGCCAGTTGAACTCCGGCGCGGTGAAGTGGGGCAGGGCGAACCACGGTGCGGCGGCAATTTTGGCCGTATCGACTACACCAAAATAGAACGCCATGGCAAAGCCCACCAGCACGCCGGAGATGATCGGCACCAGGCGGAAAATGCCCTTGCCGAACACGGCCACGATCACTGTGGTCAGCAACGCCGGCATCGAGATCAGCATCGCCGTCTGGTAATGGATCAACTCGGCGCCGTCGCCGGATTTACCCATCGCCATATTGGCGGCAATCGGCGCCATGGCCAGGCCGATGGAAATGATCACCGGCCCGATCACCACCGGAGGCAGCAGCCGGTCAATGAAACCGGTGCCCTTGATCTTCACCGCGAGGCCCATGAAGGTATAAACGAAACCGGCCGCCATCACCCCACCCATGGTCGCCGCCAGGCCGAACTGGCCCTTGGCGAGAATGATCGGGGTGATAAAGGCAAAGCTCGACGCCAGAAACACCGGCACCTGCCGTCCGGTCACTACCTGGAACAGCAACGTGCCCAGGCCTGCGGTGAACAGTGCGACGTTTGGATCGAGA
This sequence comes from Pseudomonas emilianonis, assembly GCF_023072625.1. NCBI lineage: Bacteria > Pseudomonadati > Pseudomonadota > Gammaproteobacteria > Pseudomonadales > Pseudomonadaceae > Pseudomonas > Pseudomonas emilianonis. The sequence goes on along the minus strand of NZ_JAKNRV010000008.1, from coordinate 12,103 downwards.
CCTGTGATCAGCGGCATCAACACCAACGCGCCAAATGCTACGAAGAGCATTTGTGCGCCAGACAGGATCTGGCGCCAAAGCGGGTCGTTGAATTCATCCTGCATGCTCACGCGTCCTTCTGCTTGGTACCGAAGATCTTGTCACCGGCGTCGCCCAGGCCTGGGATGATGTAGCCGTGTTCGTTCAAGCGCTCATCGATGGACGCGGTGTAGATCTGCACGTCCGGATGAGCCTTCTCGACGGCGGCGATACCTTCGGGCGCGGCGACCAGCACCATGGCGCGGATGTCCTTGCAACCGGCCTTCTTCAGCAGGTCGATGGTGGCAACCATGGAGCTGCCGGTGGCGAGCATCGGGTCGATGATCATCGCCAGGCGCTCGTTGATTTCGGGTACGAGTTTTTCCAGGTAGGTATGGGCCTGCAGTGTTTGTTCATTGCGGGCCACGCCCACGGCGCTGACTTTTGCGCCCGGGATCAGGCTGAGTACGCCTTCGAGCATACCGATGCCGGCGCGCAGGATCGGCACCACGGTGATTTTCTTGCCGGCGATTTTCTCGACCTGGACGGGACCGGCCCAACCGCAGATCTCGTAGCTTTCCAGGGGCAGGTCTTTGGTGGCTTCGTAGGTGAGCAACGCTCCGACTTCCTGAGCAAGCTCACGGAAGTTCTTCGTGCTAATGTCGGCGCGGCGCATAAGGCCGAGCTTGTGTCGGATCAGCGGATGGCGGATCTCGCGAGTGGGCATGGGAAAGGCTCCGGCGGCGGGCAAAAAAACCGGCCTAGATTAATCTATCCGAGGGTGTTGTCCTATAGACATCTAGCACGTTAGTCCATTAAGGCTTGATCGTTGCGCTTCACATGCGTACCTTTGCCCGCTTTTCTTGCCACAGCACCCCCTGGAGAGCGCCATGTCTGCTGATCTAGAGCATATCCGTCAAATCATGCGCGAGGCTGACTGCCTGTACACCGAAGCGCAAGTCGAAGAGGCGATCGCCAAGGTTGGCGCACAGATCACCCGCGAAATGGCCGACACCAACCCGGTGGTCTTCTGCGTGATGAATGGTGGTCTGATCTTCGCTGGAAAATTGCTGACCCATCTGCACTTCCCGCTGGAAGCGTCCTACTTGCACGCCACACGTTATCGCAACGAAACCAGCGGCGGCGACCTGTTCTGGAAAGCCAAGCCGGAAGTCTCGTTCATGGACCGCGACGTGCTGATCATCGATGACATCCTCGATGAAGGGCATACCCTGGGCGCAATCATCGACTTCTGCAAACACTCCGGCGCCCGCAAAGTCCACACCGCCGTGCTGATCGACAAAGACCACGACCGCAAGGCGCGGCCTGAAATGAAAGCCGATTTCGTCGGCCTGCCGTGCATCGACCGCTACATCTTCGGTTACGGCATGGACTACAAAGGTTACTGGCGTAATGCCAATGGGATTTACGCCGTTAAAGGGATGTGATCAAGGCATCGGCGCAGGGTTGGCATGCTATCGTGCCTGGCCTCTGCGTCTGGAGTTGTTCATGAGCCTATTGATTCGCACCTGCGCCGCCCTGGCGCTGAGCCTCAGCCTGCCGCTGGCCGCCGCCCCGGCGCCGATGCATAGCCAATTCCTGCCGCCGGACGATCTGGCCCTGCGCGCCGCAGCGCCCGATCAGCAGCAACTGTTGCAAGTCACCGAGTACGCGGTGGTGGTGGGTAACCAGCGTCAATCCACGCAACAGCCGATCCCCGTGACGTCGCCGTTGATGATTCGCCTCAAGGGCAAGTCCTTGAACAAAGGCGCGACCATCGCTCAGGTGATCCTCAATTTCGACGCCGAAAGCAAAAGCCTGAAAAAGCCGGTGTTCGACGACAAGACCAGAACCCTGACCCTGTCCTACCCTGCGGTCCAATACCGCATGATCGTCGACCTGCTGCGCAATGACACGGTGTATGTGCAGTTCCTCAGTTATGCCAACGGGCATATCTGGGCGGATTTGCACACCGGCGCCGTTCGCTCCAAGTAGCGAGAACACTGAAGAACCAAATGTGGGAGGGGGCTTGCTCCCGATTGCGGTGGATCAGTCAATGAGATGTCGACTGACACCCCGCAATCGGGAGCAAGCCCCCTCCCACAGTGGTTCTCAGTGCTTTCGAAGCCGGCGCCTCGCAGGTAGACTTCAACCCCCGTGTAAATGTCTGCAGGCTGGAGTCGGTAATGCGTAAAGATAAGAAACAGGTGATTGGTGACGAGATCGGCGACGATCAAATCAAGTTGTTCCTCGACTTCGAGCCGGTCGACGCGACTTCACCGTCCCTGCACAAGCTGACCAAGGCCTACCGTGGCCTGCGTATCGACGACTTCGAGCGCTTCCTGGGTTTCTTCAAGGAAGCCGGCCTGGACCTCGACGGCAAGGACGAGCATGGTCAGACTTTTGTCGACCTGATCAAGGACCAGCGCAACGCCGCCGAGTACATTGAGCTGATCGATAACGCCCGCGGCTGATCGCAGGCGAAAAAAAGCCCCGCTTCTCAGATCGAGAAGCGGGGCTTTTTTATCTCGAGGCCTTAAGCGTAGCTTTCAGCTTCGTTGTTGTGCTCAACCAGTTCCAGGCTGATGTTGTTCTGCGCGTTGATCTTGCGGTACAGCTCGGCGTCAGTCTCCAGGACCTTTTCACGGGCCGGGAAGATCTCGTGCAGCTTGGCCGCCCACTCGCCCGCAGTCTTGTCCGGGAAGCAACGCTCGATCAGTTCGAGCATGATCGACACCGTCACCGAAGCGCCCGGGGACGCGCCCAGCAGCGCCGCCAGCGAGCCGTCTTTGGCTGCGACCAGCTCGGTGCCGAATTGCAGCACGCCGCCTTTTTTCGGGTCTTTCTTGATGATCTGTACCCGTTGGCCGGCCACTTCCAGGCGCCAGTCTTCGGCTTTTGCTTCCGGGTAGAAGCGGCGCAGGGATTCCAGGCGCTGCTCCATGGACTGCATCACTTCGCTGACCAGGTACTTGGTCAGGTCCATGTTGTCCCGGGCCACGGCCAGCATCGGGCCGATGTTGCCGGCGCGTACCGACATCGGCAGGTCAAGGAACGAGCCGTGCTTGAGGAACTTGGTGGTGAAACCGGCGTAAGGCCCGAACAGCAGGGACGTCTTGCCGTCGACCACGCGGGTGTCCAGGTGCGGCACGGACATCGGTGGCGAACCCACGGCGGCCTGGCTGTAGACCTTGGCCTGGTGGTGCTTGACCACTTCCGGGTTATCGCAACGCAGCCACTGGCCACTGACCGGGAAGCCGCCGAAGCCTTTGCTTTCTTCGATGCCCGAGGCTTGTAGCAGCGGCAGGGCCGCACCACCGGCGCCGAGGAACACGAACTTGGCGTCCACGTCGCGGCTGTTGCCGCTGTTGACGTCCTTGATGCTCACGGTCCAGCCCGCGCCATTGCGCTTGAGGCCGGTCACGCGCTTGCTGTACTTGACCTGCGCATCGGGCGAGCTGGTCAGGTGGCTCAGCAACTGGTTGGTCAGGGCGCCGAAGTTGACGTCGGTGCCGTTCTGCACGCGGGTCGCGGCGATTTTTTCGTCGAGCGGGCGGCCCGGCATCATCAGTGGCATCCACGCAGCCATATCGCTGCGGTCTTCGGTATAGCGCATATCCGAAAATGCGTGGTGCTTGCTGAGGGTTTCAAAGCGTTTTCTGAGGAATGCCACGCCTTTGTCGCCCTGCACGAAGCTCAGGTGCGGCACTGGGGTGATAAAGGACTTGGACGAGCCAAAGGTGCCTTTTTTGGTCAGGTACGCCCAGAACTGCTTCGACACCTCGAACTGGGTGTTGATGTGGACGGCTTTCTTGATGTCGATGGAACCATCGGCGGCCTGGGGTGTGTAATTCAGCTCACACAGCCCGGCGTGGCCGGTACCGGCGTTGTTCCACGGGTTGGAACTCTCCGCGGCACCCGAGTCCATCAGCTCAACGACTTCCAGCTTGAGGCCGGGGTCGAGCTCTTTGAGCAGTACGGCCAGGGTGGCACTCATGATGCCGGCCCCTACCAGTACTACGTCGACTGCTTCGTTATGCGCCATTTAACGCGTCTCCAAAATCTGCAGCACCAAATTGACGGCATGGCTGCCAGGAGTGACGGGGCGGTTCACGTGTTGCCCCAGGTTACCCATGGCCAGGATCGCCATGTCCGTTTCGCAATTCTTTGCAACTTCAGCGCACGCTTCCTGCCGGGCTAATCTGCCTATGAACGCATTCATGGGCGACTGTGGCAATTCGACTTATGGTCAACGGCGTGCGATTAGTGCAATCAATCCGTAGCGGACAGGCTCAAGCTCCGGTTTTTAAGGAGTACTCGGTCCTGTGTGATTGGGCTGTTCCAGACGCTGATGGTGCTTGTACAAACGCCAAACTATTCATTTGCTCGCCACACTCTTGTGAAGTTGTGAAAACCCGTTTTTTTCACGCTCTTTTGAAGACGTGAACCTCAAAAAAGGGCTGCCCAGCCTGGCACCTGGCCCGGAAAACCTTGCCGGCATGCGGCAAAACGGGCAAACAACTCAAGTGGCCGAGCGCAATGGCAGCTCTGGCAGATTCGGTAAAGGCGGGTGGATTGCAAAGAAAACAGCAAGCGCGCCAGCTTCACACGATCTGTGTGGGCGGCTCTCTGTGGGCGATCTGGGGGGGCTAATGCCGAGGCATTAACGATGTTGCGAGGCCCGATCAGGAGACGTCCTTATAATCGGGGGGAGATTGTAGCGAAGAACGCTAAGGAAATGGGCGTGTTTTATGACTTTTATTAGGCGTTTGGTCAGGCGGTCAACGGCTGGTGATGCGCCGACTGCGCCGAGCGCGCGCTGATGCGGGCGCTGGCGGGCAGTGGGTGGTGCATCCAGCTCAAGCGAATTTCTTCGATTTCCACCCAGCCATCGCCGACCGGAGGCTGGCTGCACTCTTTGAAGGCCTGGCAGCGACCTTGCGCATCGAGCAGGGCAAATTGGCGAAGGACGGGTTTGCGTGTAAACAGCGACCAGAGAAAAGACATGGGATCGACCTCCTGAGATTGAGACCAAGCATGCCTGCGGGGGATGACGAGTCCGTGTATCGACTGTGACATAGAGGTGACATCGAACCCCTACAGTGCCCACGAGTCATAGGTTGTAACTGACGCTAGTTCCCGGCGAGGGCCGCCCGCTATACTGCTGGCCTGTCGGTACTCGATTTCTGGAGAGAAGAGCATGTTGCAACGCCTGTTGTTCGGTTTGATCACTGTGACCAGTTTGGCCCTGGTTGGCTGCGCCAATAGCCCGCAACAACTCAGCCCGCAACCGAAGCTCACCACGCAGTTGGCTCCGGTGGGTCACGGTCAGCCGGTATCGGTGCGTGTGGTGGATGGTCGTCCTTCGCCTACCCTGGGCTCCCGTGGTGGCTTGTACCCGGAGACCGCCCTGGTGTCGGTAAGCGCCGCCGACGTGCTCCCCAAGCTGCAAGCCCAGGCTGAAGCAGCGGTGCGTCTGCTCGGCTTTACCCCGGCGAACTCGCCGGGCGCTCCGCAGTTGACCATCACCCTGGCCGAGCTGAAATACCAGTCGCCCAAAGAAGGCCTGTACGTGACTGAGGCCTCTATCGGTGCGACGTTCAAGTCCGACGTCAGCGCCGGCACCCGTCGCTACAGCGGCCGTTACGGTGCGTCCCTCAACCAGCGCTTCGGCATGTCACCGAACCAGGAAACCAACACCAAGCTCGTCAGCGATGTCTTGAGCGACGCCCTGACCCGGTTGTTCAAGGACCCGAGCATCGGCCAACTGCTCAGCTCGCAATAACGGTTGATAAAAACCGGGCTCAGCGCTGAGCCCGGTTTTTTTGTGCCTGGCGTTTCATGCCGCGGTGTCGATACCGAAGTCGAGCACGCTCACTCCGGTCAGCAGATCTGTCTCCGGCAGGTCCGCATGCTGGTGCCCGCCAAGGGCGCAATACACCAGCCAGTGGCGGTCCTGGACGTTGAACGCGAGGCCGCCGATCAGCGCCTCTTGCTCATCGCTTGGGGCAATCAAATACAGCCGATCCTGGTTTTGCGCGTGCAACATGACAAGCTCCCGAGTGTTCGAAGGGCCATAGAGTGAACGGTTAAGGTGACGTTCAGGTGACGCCGGAAATTACTGGATACATTAGCCGTCAATGGGGGAGGGAGCTTTAGGCGCAGGAGGCGACTATCGTTCAGGTTTGTATCTGAACTGATACCAAGGCACTGTTTCAACGAGGTTTGTGATGGCGCTGCCCGGACTGCTGATCAATGTTGTTGCTCTATTAGTGGCTTGCCCTGGGGCTGCGCTGCTATTCATTACCCGTTTGAAGGAACAGCGCGCCATGGCCAGGCTCGCCGCGCAAAGCGAAGAGCGCGCCATCGACCAGCCCATGCTGTTTCTGGATGTGCGCACCGAACGGGCGCATCGCCTGGCTTATCGTGTTGGTTTCGCCTGCCTGGGGTTCGCGCTGCTGAGCTCATGGATCAGTACGCGTTTTTAGTTGCGCCCTGAAACGACTGTGGGAGCGGGCTTGCCTGCGATAGCGGAGTAACAGTCGGTACATCTGTGACTGAACCACCGAATCGCAGGCAAGCCCGCTCCCACAGGTTTGGATAGGTGTATTACAGCGGGATGCCCGCCTTGACCCGATATTGATTGCGTACTGGTGTTGCATATTGCACCACCAGAAACGGCCGGTGTTCGACCGGGCACTCGTTCAAGCGCCGCTCCCACTCTGCCTTGGCCTTGGCCAGTTCGTCGGCCGGGAAGAGGTCTGCAGCCTTGGATACCTGCAATTGCGGGTCGGCGTCACTCCACTGGGCATATGCCAGGTAGTGAACCGGGAATAAGCGATAACCCCCGAGAATCTGCCGGTCCATTTCCACGGCGAGCAGTTTGGTGTCTTCGAAACGCTCGGTGATCGGTGGCGCAAAGTTCACATGCACCCGGCCTTTGTAGCCGGTAATGCCCAGGGCAATGCTCACATCGTCTTCGCCCGGCGCCTTGGTGTAGGTGCCGGTGGTGGCGCGGATGTACAACTCGCGGGCCTTGGCGGCATCGCATGGGTCGTACTCGTAGCTGATGGACACCGGCGTCAGGTTCAGCGACTGGATCACCTCGGCAAACGGCTCGTCCTTGCGGCTGACGTGAAACATCTTGAGGATCGCCGATTCGGTGCGGTCATCCCCATCCTTGGCGCGGCCTTCGGCCTGGGCGATCCAGATCGACTGACAGTCGTGGCGGATCGAGTGGTTGATGTAAGCCGACAGCAGTTGGTAGGCCGCCATCTTTTCCTTTCGCCCGGTGATCGAGCGATGCACGATGAAACTTTTGTTCAGGCGCATCAGGTCGCTGACAAACGGTTTTTGCAGCAGGTTGTCGCCAATGGCGATACGCGGCGTCGGCAGGCCGGCGTGATACACGGCATAGTTGACGAAGGCCGGGTCCATCACGATATCGCGATGGTTGGCCAAAAAGACGTAGGCGGTGCCCGATTTGAGCTGTTCCACGCCGGTATAGGTCACGCCGTCGGTCGCTCGATCAATGGTGTGGTCGACGTAATACTCGACTTTGTCCTGCAGCGTGGCCACGGTGGTGACACCGGCGAATTCACGGCGTAGCTTGCGGGCGATCATTGGCTTGAGCAGCCAGCCCAAGGCGCCGGCAAAGCGCGGGAAGCGGAAGTGGGTCAGGATGTCCAGAAAGGCCTTGTCACTGAACAGCCGCTCCAGCACTGCCGGGACTTCGCTGTCGTTGTAAGGTCGGATGGTATCGAATTCGCCCATCATGCTCTCTTGTTAGAAACGGCTAGGGTAAGTAGAGAAAATACCAGGGTGCGGCCTGAGTAATGGGCTCGGCCGAAATATAACCCTGTAAATAGACCGGCGATTATACGCACAAGTCACCTGGGAGGCTGCGATGCTGGAAACTGCGCTGTACGATTGTCCTTATTGTGGCGAGGTGGTGGAGACCACGGTGGATTTATCCGGCGGTGACCAGACCTATATAGAAGACTGTCAGGTGTGTTGCCGACCGATCATTTTCAGCCTGCAGGTCCATGGTGAAGAGTGGATGCTCGAAACTCGCAGCGAAAACGAATAGCAGGTGCGCCCATGCAGCGAATCTATGAACCGGAAAACCTGATGGAAGGCGAGTTACTGCAGCAGATGCTCGCCAGCGAAGGGATCGAGGCGCACTTGGTGGGGGCCCATTTGCTCGGTGGTGCGGGCGAGTTGCCGATTTTCGGGCTGCTGGGGCTGGAGGTGGACAATGACCAGGCCGCCTCCGCCCGCGAGCTGATCACCATCTATAACGGCGCGCAACCGTTGCCCGGTGATGAACCCGACAACTTCCCTGACGTATTGGTCTGTTAGGCTGTCGGTCGGTTTACCCAAGAGTCGTGTTGCCCCATGTGTGGACGTTATGCCCTGTTTCGCTGGAATCCCACGTTTGCTGCCTTGCCGGGCTTTCCGGCGGATCAGCAGGCCCAGTGGAATATTTCTCCGAATGATTCGGTGCTGATCCAGCGCGCCGCCGACGGCCAGCGCACCCTGGCGCGCGCCCGTTGGGGCCTGACACCGCCATGGCTGACGGACCTTTCCCGCACCCCGGCCCATGCCCGCGCCGAAACCCTGGCTGAGCAACCGATGTTTCGCGAAGCGTTTCGTCAGCGTCGTTGCCTGCTGCCGGCCAACGGTTTCTACGAATGGCGTGGCACCCAGCGCAAGCGGCCGTACTGGCTGACGCCAGGGGAAGGTTCGACGCTGTTTTTCGCGGCTATCTGGGAAGCCTATCCAGTGCAGGAGCAGGTGTGGTTGAGCACAGCGGTGGTGACGCAGGCGGCGCAGAGTCAGCGGCGGCCGTTGATTCTGGACGCGGCGGGGCAGGAGGCGTGGCTGAACCCCGAAACGCCCTTGCACGTATTACAGGGGTTGCTGGCCAGTGAGCCCGTCCCTTTGCGCGAGCGGGTTTTGGCCAATATGGTCAATGATCCCAAACTCAATGGGCCGGAGTGCCTGACCCCGGCTTGAATTTTGATCGGATTGATCCAGCCTGCTGCTGTGGCGGGAATGTGGGATGTATCCGAAATTTAGCGTCTGCACGTCTGATGTATCTGGCGTCGATACAAATCACCGCCTAGGATACCCGCCATGTTTTCAGGGCGTCTTTCAGGGAGAGTGTGTTGATGAAGAAATCATTGGCCGTAAGTGTATTAGCGGCGGCGGTGCTGCTGGCCGGGTGTCAGTCGGTCAACACCACCAGCGGCGGTGCCGTTGGGGTGGAGCGCAAGCAGTACATGTTCAGCATGCTGTCGAGCCAGGAAGTCGACCAGATGTATGCGCAGTCCTACCAGCAGACCCTGGGTGAGGCTGGCGGCAAAGGCCTGGTGGACAAGACCAGCGCCAACGCCAAACGCGTGCAGGCCATCGCCAACCGCCTGATCGCCCAGGCGCCTACCTTCCGTCCGGATGCGGCGCAGTGGAAGTGGGAAGTGAACCTGATCAAGAGCGATGAGATGAACGCCAACTGCGGGCCGGGCGGCAAGATCTTCGTGTACAGCGCGTTGATCGATAACCTCAAGCTCACCGATGACGAACTGGCTGCGGTGATGGGCCATGAAATCGCCCACGCCTTGCGTGAACATGGCCGTGAAGCCATGTCCAAAGCCTACGGCATCGAGATGGCCAAGCAAGGCGCCGGCGCGTTGTTCGGCCTGGGCCAGGACAGCCTGGCGCTGGCCGATACCGTGGCCAACTACGGCATGACCTTGCCCAACAGCCGCAGCAATGAAAACGAAGCGGACCTGATCGGCCTGGAATTGGCGGCCCGTGCCGGTTACAACCCGAACGCCGCCATCACGTTGTGGAACAAAATGGCCAAGGCTTCGGAAGGCTCGCCACCGGAGTTCATGAGCACTCACCCGGCCTCCGACAGCCGGATCGCCTCGTTGCAGGCGGCGATTCCGAAGGTGATGCCGCTCTACCAACAGGCCAAGAAGTCCTGATAATCCAAGCCTTATGAAGATCCAAATGTGGGAGGGGGCAAGCCCCCTCCCACAGTGGATTGGGTTTGCGGGCTTAGATCCTTAGATCCAACCGCTGCTTTGCATGGCCTTGTACACCGCAACGATTGCCAGGACAAAGAACGCCGTAGCCGCCAGTCGACGAATCAAGGTCAGCGGCAATTTCTCCGCGGCAAAATTCCCCGCCAGAACCACCGGTACGTTGGCAATCAACATGCCCAGGGTGGTGCCGATAATCACCAGCCACAGCTCAGGGTATTGCGCCGCCAACATCACCGTGGCGATCTGCGTCTTGTCGCCGATTTCGGCGAGGAAGAACGCAATCAGGGTGGTCAGGAACGGCCCGAACTTGCGCGAGGTACTGGCTTCGTCATCGTCGAGTTTGTCCGGCACCAGGGTCCACAGCGCCGTGGCGCAGAAGCTCGCCGCGAGAATCCAGTGCAGTACCGCTGTCGAGAAGAAACTACCGAACCAGGCACCCACGGCACCGGCGGCGGCATGGTTAGCCAGGGTCGCGGCGATGATGCCGGCGATGATCGGCCAGGGTTTGCGAAAGCGTGCGGCAAGGATGAGCGCGAGCAGTTGGGTCTTGTCGCCGATTTCGGCCAAGGCAACGATTGCGGTAGGTACGAGCAATGAATCCAGCATCAGGTAGGTTTCCAGGGGCGGGTCGACACGGCTATGACACGTACAGCCTTCCCGCCCCGGGTAAGGTGTGCGTGTCATAGGTCTTGTCAAACCCCGGTCCGTCTGAGCGGACTCCTGGGTCGCATACGCCATGGTCTGTTGACCAAGTATGTTGACGTATGCCGGACGAGCGTGGCGCTCGTGGGAGACTACTCCCCTAGGACGGAGCGGATTCTGCCTAGGCGAAATCCATTCGGCAAGTGTTCTTTTTCAAACGCCTGTCAGCCGCGCTTGGCGCGATAGATGCGAAAACCGTTGCCTTCGGCCTTGATCGCACACACGCCCAAGTGCTCTTCGATCAGTGGCTGGTACTTCAGGAAACTGTTGGCAACCAGCCGAAGTTCGCCGCCTTTTGCCAGGTGTTTCGCGGCTTTTCGCAGCAAGTTCTCCGTGGCGAAGTAATCGGTGTGTACCCCCACATGGAACGGCGGGTTGCTCAGGATCGCGTTCAAGCCCATCGGCGCGGCGTCGATGCCATCCGCCGTCAGCACCTCGGCTTCCAGACCGTTGGCGGCCAGGGTCAGGCGGCTGCTGGCGGTGGCGAAGGCATCCACATCCAGCATCGTCACTGTATTGTGCGGGTAGCGACGTTTGACCGCCGCGCCCAACACTCCAGCGCCGCAACCGAAGTCCAGCAGGTGGCCACTGGGCAGTTTGTCCAAGTGCTCCAGCAACAATTCGGTACCGCGATCCAGGCGGCCATGGCTGAATACGCCCGGCAAGCTCACCACCTTCAGCGGCCCTTCGGCCAGCGGCACTTCGAAGACCTGCGCCAGGCTCTCCAGCTCCACCGCTTGCGGCGTGTTGGCCACGGTGATTTGCCACAACTGGCAGTGGCGCGCGTTATCGAGTTTGCGCGGCTTGCCGAAGGGGATCATCTGCTTGGCGGCGCTTTCGATACCGCCTTTTTTCTCCCCCACCAGAAACAGCTCGGCGTCGGGCAGGCGTGCGGCCACGGCGTTGAGCAGGTAGTCGGTCAGGTCCTTGGACTTGGGCAGGAAGATCACTGCCGCATCAAACGCGCGCTGCGGCACATTCACGCCGAACTGGCTGCGCTCGGGGAAACGTGCGTCGAGCGCAGCCTGGTCACCGGCATGCCAGCACCAGCCATGCGCATTGGGCAGGCGGCCGAGCAAATCGTCGGCGGGCAACCCCACCAGCAGCAGGTTGCCTTGAAAAAGTTCGGCCTGACGAAGCAGTACTTCACTGCGCGGATCCATGGTCTGCTCCTTGAAAAGGGGCGCAGTTTATCAACTGACGACGCGCAGCGGGGCGCCGCTGAAAAAGCCGCGGGCGTTTTCTGCCAGTTGACCGACGATCCGCTGCCGCGCTTCGCGACTGCCCCAGGCATTGTGGGGCGTGACGATGAAGCGCGGGATGTCGCCGGC
>NZ_JAKNRV010000089.1:0-16526 GCF_023072625.1 Pseudomonas emilianonis | reverse complement strand
CAGCGTGCAACACCGCGGTCGCGCCGACAAATCCGGCGGCATACGCCCAAGGGCTGGACATGTCCGGCAGTTCCAAACCATGGGCCACGCCGTGGAACAGCGCGAACAACGCCGTGGCACCCAGCGCCATGAACAATGGCGGCCGCACCGCCAGCGCAACGGCCAGGCCCAGAGCCAGCACCGAAGCGGCAATCCCGCTTTCCAGCGCCGGCAACGCCAGGCCCTCAAAGCCCAATAAGCCGCCCAGCAGCATAGTGCCGACGAAGGTGCAGGGCAGCGCCCAACGTGCCGCGCCTTTTTGCTGGGCGGCCCACAAACCGACCGCCACCATGGCCAGCAAATGGTCGAGACCACCCAATGGATGGCTGATACCCGCCACCAGGCCGTTGTCACCGTGACCCGGGTGAGCGAAGGCCAGGGCTGGGGCGAGCAGCAGGCTGGCGGCGGCGAAGAGTTTTTTCAGGTTCATGGACAGCTTCCTTATGGGTTGATCAGGCCGCGGTCAGCAGGCCCTGGCGTTCGATGAAGGCGACGATCTCATCCAGGCCGACGCCGGTTTTCTGGTTGCTGAACACAAAGGGTTTACCGTTGCGCATGCGTTGGGTGTCGCTGTTCATCAGCTCCAGCGAGGCACCGACCAGGGGCGCCAGGTCGATCTTGTTGATCACCAGCAGGTCGGATTTGCAGATACCCGGACCGCCTTTGCGCGGCAGCTTGTCGCCGGCCGACACATCGATCACATAGATGGTCAGGTCCGACAGTTCCGGGCTGAACGTCGCCGACAGGTTATCGCCGCCCGACTCGACCAGGATCAGGTCCAGGCCGGGAAAGCGTCGGTTGAGTTGGTCCACCGCTTCCAGGTTGATCGAGGCGTCTTCACGGATCGCCGTGTGCGGGCAGCCGCCGGTTTCCACGCCGATGATGCGTTCGGGCGCGAGGGCCTGGTTGCGCACCAGGAAGTTGGCGTCTTCGCGGGTATAGATGTCGTTGGTGACCACCGCCAGGTTGTAGCGATCGCGCAAGGCCAGGCACAGGGCCAGGGTCAGGGCCGTCTTGCCGGAGCCCACCGGGCCGCCGATGCCGACACGCAAAGGTTGTGTGTTCATGTGCTTCTCCAAAATAAAAGGCGCCAAAGTAAACGCGTCTATGAACGGAACAGTCGGCTGTACTGGCGCTCGTGGGCCATGCACGCCAGGGACAGGCCGAACGCGGCGCTGCCCAAATGGTTGGGATCGATGCGGCCGGCGTCCTGTTGGGCGTGTTGCAGCAGGGGCAGCAGTTCACTGGTCAGGCGCTGCGCGGCTTGTTGGCCGAGGGGCAGGGTTTTCATCAGCACGGCCAGTTGGTTTTCCAGCCAGCTCCACAGCCAGGCGGCGAGGGCGTCATCCGGGCTGATGCCCCAGGCGCGTGCGGCCAGGGCCCAGCCCAACGCCAGATGTGGCTCGGCGTGTTGTGCGAGAAAACCTCGAGCCGCGTCGTCCAGTTCCGGCAGGCCGTTGAGCAGTTGCTGCAGGGAGTACCCCATCTGCCGGCTCTCCTGATACAGCTCGCGGGTCTCGCGACTGGCGCGGTGTTCTTCGCACCGTTGCGCCAGTTGCGCCCAATCGCCGGCCACGGCGGCGCGGCAATGCGCGAGCAACAGTGGCGCTTCGAAACGGGCGAGGTTGAGCAGCAACTGGTCGCTGATCCAGCGGCGGGCGCCGGCCGCGTCCTTGACGCGGCCATTCTCCACGGCCATTTCCAGGCCCTGGGAATAGCTGTAGCCGCCAATCGGCAATTGCGGACTGGCCAGACGCAGCAGCGCCCAGGCTGGGTTCATAAACGCACGCCGAATTGATGCAGCTTCGGCGGGTAGTTGAAATCTTCATCGCCATGACGTGAATGATGGTGCCCGCCGCCGTAGGCCCCGTGTTCCGGTTGGAACGGCGCTTCGAGGCTTTCGGTCTGCGCGCCCAACTGTTCAAGCATGGCCTTGAGCACGTAATCATCCAGCAGGCGCAGCCAGCCGTCGCCCACTTGCAAGGCTACATGGCGATTGCCCAGGTGATACGCGGCGCGGGTCAGTTCAAATGCGTTGCGGCAGGTGACGTGCAGCAATTGTTCAGGGCGCGCGCAGACACGCACGACACGTCCGTCTTCAGCCTGTAGGAACTCGCCATCGTGCAGCGGCGGCTGGCCACGCTCCAGGAACAGGCCGACGTCTTCGCCGTCGGCACTGAAACAGCGCAGGCGGCTTTTGCTGCGTGCTTCGAAGTTCAGCAGCAACTCGGCGGCCCAGAGGGCTTGCGGGGCGATTCGGCGGTGGATCACCAGCATCAGAAGGCTTCCAGCTATGAGCGATAAGAGAGCTAGAGCAAGGGGCTTGCCAATCACGTGTGGGAGTAGGAATTCCCTGTAGGCAAACAGGCCGTGCCACCGAATAGGGCGTCAGCCAATTTGCGGTCTGCGTCAACTTGGTGCGTCAGCTTGGTGGGCGGCACTGAATCTGGGCGTTTTGCGTTGATGTCGTGTGCTGTTTGTATGAGTTTGCTCTCATTTATTTCGCGCCGGTGTTTTTCGGACTTTTCCTACGCGGTAACCGGATTCGGCGTTCAAAAAGTTACGCGCTGTTTCTTTAGGATTTGCGCCGTCTTAACACCACAGCGATGTTCATCATGTTCAAGTCATTTTTCTTTTTAGTCCTTTTCAGTCTCTCTTGTGTCATCTCATCGGCCTCGGCCAACCTGAAATCCCAATCGACCTTCGGCTCTTCGTTGCAAGGTGTTCCATCGTCTTCGGTGGCGAATGTGATCGACCGCGCCCATGCCTTGCTGGGTACGCCTTACAAATGGGGCGGCCGCTCGGTCGAGCAGGGTTTTGATTGCAGCAGTTTCCTGGTCTATCTGTTCAAGACCGAGGCCAACATTCATATCCCGCGGACCACGGCGGCGATGCACCGTTCAACGGCCGCGACCGTCAAACGCAACGAGCTCAAGCCGGGGGACGCGGTGTTTTTCAAAGGCAACGGGCGCGGCCAGGTCAGCCATGTGGGCCTGTATATCGGCGAAGGTAAATTCATTCATTCGCCGCGCACCGGCAAGAACGTGCGTATCGATTCGCTCGGCAACAACTACTGGAACAAGAACTACACCACCGCCAAGCGTTTCCATAAGGCGGGCTGACGGCTTACTCGGTGCTGCCGAGGCCCTGCCAGTGCTTGAGGCCAATGAAGATAAAGCGCAACTGCTGGGTGATTTTCGCCTGGGGCGTGAGATGGGCGGGCAGCGCGTGGGCGGGCGGGTCGATGATGTCGGGCAGGGTGGCGAACACACTTTTGACGATCAGGTCGGCCATCACGTGCAGGCCGTCGGCATCCAGGTGCTGGAGCTTGGGCATCAAGGTCAGGTCGGCGGCCAGGTCACTGGTGATGTCTTCGCGCAAGGCGCCGATGGCTTGGCGCACGGCGAGGCAGCCACCGTACTGTTCGCGGGCCAGGAACAGGAATTGCGAGCGATTGGCTGAGACCACATCCAGGAAGATCCGCACGGACGCATCGATAATGCCGCCCATCACGAATTCGTTGTGGCGCACCAGGCGGATCGTGGCGCGGAAGGTCTGGCCGACTTCGCTGACCAGCACCAGGCCCAGTTGGTCCATGTCGGCAAAGTGACGATAGAACCCGGTGGGCACGATCCCGGCCGTCTTGGCCACTTCGCGCAGGCTCAGGCTGCCGAACCCACGGCCGCACTCCATCAGATGGCGGGCTGCGTCCATCAGGGCGAGGCGGGTCTGTTGCTTCTGTTCGGCACGGGGCAGCATGGCAGGCGGGCTTTGTCGGCAAGTACAGCGACGCACTCTAGCAAAACCGCTTCATTGACGTCGAACTTGGCGGGGGATTGCGGCTTGGATACGTGACACATTCTGCAAAAAGTCAAAAGCCCGATCCAGGGATCGGGCTTTTTTTAAGGCCACCACGGGCTTAGCTCTGAGCTTGATGCAGTTCTTGCAGGCGGTCAGCACCACCTTCAGCAACACCTTCGGTGTAGGCGCGCTTGTTGGCTTGTTCAGCACCACCTTCAACCAGACCTTTCTCTTCCAGGCGGTTGCGGCCGTTTTCGGTCACGCCTTCAGCGTAAGCGCGTTTGTTGGCTTGTTCCGAACCATTTTCAGCAACGGCACCTTTGGCGTAGTCACGGTTCTCTTCTTCTTGCGACCCGCTACGGGCGAGGGTTTGGCTGAACTGAACGGCATCGGCTTTGACTTGTGGGATCGCTTGTTCAGCGGCCGGCAGGGCAAAAGCACTGGAAGCGAGGACAGACAGCAGCACGGTAGCGAGTACTTGGCGTTTCATGATCGGTTGTTCCTTGGGAGGGCAATTAAGTGGGTACGGGGCTAATGCTACTCTCGATAAGTCGATATAAAAGTTCATAAACGCAATGGTAATAATCAACGGAATTGATTGTTCCCGTAGGAGGCTCTAAGTCGGACCTCTCAAGCCCGCGGTTTTGCACCGTACTGGGTATTTTCCACACGCACCTGGGCACCAATGGTGCGCTGGCGTAGGGAAAATCTGTCGAATCGGTCAGGAAAATGGGTTTTTCCTGGCAAAACACCGATCGGGTTAAACCCCAGGGTGGTTTGCCAGTCCTAGCTGTATAAGCTGTCTTAAGGGCTGTGACTCGGCCAGTCGTATTCAGGAGTTCTGTGCAATGACGCGCACTCGTAAAATCGTCGCTTGGTGCTGCGCCAGCATCGTTCTGTCAATCGTCGTGGCGGTGGTGTTTTTGCTGTTCTTCGACTGGAACCGCATCAAACCGCCGCTCAATGCCAAGGTCTCCGAAGAGCTGCATCGCCCGTTTGCCATCAATGGCAACCTGGCGGTGGTGTGGCGCCGTGAACTGGACGAGGGCGGCTGGCGTGCTTGGGTGCCATGGCCCCATGTAATCGCCGAAGACCTGAGCCTGGGCAACCCCGAGTGGTCGAAAAAACCGCAAATGGTCACGCTCAAGCGTGTGGAGCTGCGTATCTCGCCGTTGGCCTTGCTGGTGCAACGCGTGGTGATCCCGCGCATCGACCTCACCGAGCCGAGCGCCGAGTTGCAGCGCCTGGCCGATGGACGTGCCAACTGGGTATTCACATTCGATCCCAAGGACCCCAACGCTGAGCCCTCCAACTGGGTGGTAGAGATCGGCGCCATCGGCTTCGACAAGGGCCACGTGACGCTCGACGACCAGCCCCTCAAAACCCAGCTGGACGTGATCATCGACCCGCTGGGCAAACCCATTCCGTTTGGCGAAATCGTCGGCGATGCCGATGCCAAAAAAGTCTTGGAAAAAGGCGCGGCCCCCCAGGACTACGCGTTCGGTCTTAAGGTCAAAGGCCAGTACCACGGCCAGAAACTCGACGGCAGCGGCAAGATCGGCGGCCTGCTCGCTTTGCAGGACGCGGCCAAGCCGTTCCCGCTGCAAGCCCAGGTGAACATCGCCGACACCCGCATCGCCCTGGCCGGCACCCTGACCGACCCGCTCAATCTCGGCGCCCTGGACCTGCGCTTGAAACTCGCAGGCGCAAGCCTGGGCAACCTGTACCCGCTGACCGGTGTCACCCTGCCGGACTCGCCGGCCTATTCCACCGACGGGCACCTGATCGCCCAACTGCACCAAGCCAGTGGCGCGACGTTCCGCTACGAAAACTTCAACGGCAAGATCGGCGCCAGCGATATCCACGGCAACCTGGCCTACGTCGCCAGCCAGCCACGCCCCAAACTCAGCGGCACGCTGGTGTCCAATCAACTGTTGATGGCCGACCTTGCCCCCTTGATCGGTGCTGATTCCAACGCCAAGCAAAAGGCCCGGGGCGGGATGAGTAAACAGCCGGCGACCAAAGTACTGCCGGTGGAAGCCTTCCGCACCGAGCGTTGGCGTGACATGGATGCCGACGTCGAATTCACCGGCAAACGCATCGTCCACAGCACCGACTTGCCCTTCACCGACCTCTACACGCACCTGGTGCTCACCGACGGCGAACTGAGCCTGCAACCCCTGCGGTTCGGCGTGGCTGGCGGCAAGCTCGATGCGCAGATTCGCCTGAACGGGCGCGTCACGCCAATGGAAGGCCGCGCCAAATTGACCGCGCGCAACTTCCAGCTCAAGCAGTTGTTCCCGACCTTCGAACCGATGAAAACCAGCTTTGGCGAACTCAATGGCGATGCGGATATTGCCGGGCGCGGCAACTCGGTGGCGGCGTTGCTGGGCTCGGCCAACGGCGACCTGAAGATGCTGATCAACGACGGCGCCATCAGCCGGGGGCTGATGGAAATCGTCGGGCTCAACGTGGGCAACTACGTCGTCGGGCGTTTGTTTGGCGACAAGGAAGTGAAGATCAACTGCGCAGCGGCGGACTTCGGCATCAAGACCGGGCTCGCGACCACACGCTTGTTTGTGTTCGATACCGAGAACGCGATCATCTACATCGATGGCACGGCGAACATGGCCTCGGAGCAGCTTGACCTGACCATCACCCCGGAGTCGAAAGGCTTCCGCCTGTTCTCCCTGCGCTCACCGCTGTATGTGAACGGTCCGTTCATCAAACCGAATGCCGGCGTGAAAGCCGTCCCCCTGGCACTGCGCGGCGCCGGCATGGTTGCGCTGGGGATCATCGCCGGCCCGGCCGCCGGGTTGCTGGCACTGGTCGCGCCGAGCGGGGACGTGCCCAATCAGTGCGCGCCGTTGTTGCAGCAGATGAAGGAAGGCAAGGCGCCTAAGACTGTGAAAGGCTGACTCGGCGCAGTTCGTAAGAAAAGGCGACCCTCGGTGCTAATGCCAGTCAGTTAAGCGATAGAGCGGGCAACCGCTAACCCGTGGCGAGGGAGCTTGCTCCCGTTGGACTGCGTAGCAGTCCCCTCTGTTGGGGCCGCTTCGCGTCCCAGCGGGAGCAAGCTCCCTCGCCACAGTGACAGTGGTCTTCCCTACCTGCTCACACTATCGTCCATGGCGGGGATGGCCCTGTCATGGTTTCTGACGACCTGACGGTCAAAAGGGGAAGCTGGCTAACCCGCTCCCCCTTTTTTATACGCAGTCATTTACAGGCTTTCGAGAATATCCGCCATATCGTCCGCATGCTCTTCTTCCTGAGCCAGGATTTCTTCAAACAGGCGGCGAGTGGTCGGGTCTTTATCACCGATGTACTGGATGATTTCGCGATAGCTGTCGACCGCAATCCGCTCGGCGACGAGGTCTTCGTAGACCATTTCCTTCAAGTTGTTGCCGGCCACGTATTGCGCGTGGGCGTTCTTCGACAGCAGGTCCGGGTTGAATTCGGGCTCGCCACCCAACTGCACGATACGTTCGGCGAGTTTGTCGGCGTGTTCGGCTTCCTGGGTCGCATGTTCGAGGAATTCTTCCGCAGCGATCTGCGCTTTCACGCCGCTGGCCATGAAGTAGTGGCGCTTGTAGCGCAGCACGCACACCAGTTCAGTGGCCAGCGAGGCGTTGAGCAGGCGAATGATCTCTTCGCGGTCGGCGCCGTAGCCTTCGGTCACGGCGCCGTTTTCGACGTTCTGGCGGGCGCGTTGGCGCAGGGTCGCAACGTCAGTCAAGTGTGCTTCAGTCATCTCAATCTCCTGGTGCTAATCCGGTTTTACGCCACGCTCTGCCGGCGTGATCGCTCCAAGTTGTGAGTCGTGCGCAACGCAAAAAGTTTTATTGGATTTACCGGCAGGTGTCATCAGCGCGTCGCCGGATTGGGTTAGCCTGCTCGCATCCTTTCTTGATCAAGGACGTTCGCTTCATGTCGCAGTCGTTAGCCACGCGTTACCCCTTGGTGCAGGTAACCGTTGAGGGGGTCGTGGGCGCTGGTCTGGTCGGTGACCATGTCCGGGCGCACGCCGCGCTTGACCAGCTCCGGCAGAATTTCGGCGGCGTTGCCCAGCAGGGCGATGGAGATCGCTTTGCCTTCCTGGGTGTACTTGGCGATGCGCGCCAGCGCGTCGTCGAGGTCGCTGGCTTGTTCGTCGACATAGCGGCTGTTCAGGCGCAAATCGATGCTGACCTGCTGGCATTCAATGTTCAGCGAGCACGCGCCGGCCAGGGTCGCGGCCAACGGTTGCGCGCCGCCCATGCCGCCGAGGCCGGCGGTCAGTACCCAACGGCCTTTGAGGTTGTTGTCGTAATGCTGGCGGCCGGCCTCGACGAAGGTTTCGTAGGTGCCCTGGACGATGCCCTGGCTGCCGATGTAGATCCAGCTGCCGGCGGTCATCTGGCCGTACATGGCCAGGCCCTTGGCGTCCAGTTCGTTGAAGTGTTCCCAACTGGCCCAGTGCGGCACCAGGTTGGAGTTGGCGATCAGTACACGCGGGGCATTGCTGTGGGTCTTGAACACGCCGACCGGTTTGCCCGACTGCACCAGCAGGGTTTCGTCGTCGTTCAAATGGGTGAGGCTCTCGACGATCTGGTCGTAGCACTCCCAGTTGCGCGCCGCACGACCGATGCCGCCGTACACCACCAGCTCTTTCGGGTTTTCGGCCACTTGCGGGTCAAGGTTGTTCATCAGCATGCGCAGCGGCGCTTCGGTCAGCCAGCTTTTGGCGGTGAGCGTGTTACCGCGGGCGGCGCGGATTTCGACGTCACGGTATTTTGTAGGCTTAGCGTTAGAAAAATCGGTCACAACCAGAACTCCTCAGCGATCGATGCGCGAACTGGATGCGTGCGAAGTTGACTCTTACGCACACACCTTTACTTGTACATACAAGCATATGCAATCGAGCGGCCAACTTGATGAGTGAGTCGTGGGGATTTTTTTTGCGAACACGTGGGAGCCTTGGAAATTAAGGCTTCTAGGCTTGATGAAATTTCTTGCGAGGGCGGTTTGCAGCGAGGAGGTTTGACAGCAACGCTGCGGGTTTGCGCCACGCTGGGGCGTTCGGTAACAAAGTGGTGCGGGGTGCTGGAAACAGATCGCAAAAACAGTGGGAAACAATGTGGGAGGGGGCTTGCCCCCGATTGCAGTGGGTCAGCTACAGATAAGCTGACTGGTCCACCGCTATCGGGGGCAAGTCGAATCGTCGCACCGCCCCTCCCACATTTTTTAACCGAGTCGAGTCAGTTCGATCAGGCAGCAGCGGCCCGTGACCGAGATATCCAACAAGCCGGTATTAGCGTCCACCTGCAGGCAATCATGATGACCCAACACCTGACCGAGCACCGTCACCTCATCGGCCACACTGAACACCAACACAGTCTGCGCCGTACTGAAAAAACGCTGCACCCCATCCACCCACTGCAACCGCGCTTGGAAACGCTGGGGCGAATAGATCAGGTTGAAATCGCGGATCGGCCCGCTGATCAGGCGGCACGACACCTGGCTGTCACCCTTGAACGCGAACGGTTGCAGCGGCAACAACCCACGCTGCTCCTCGCCGTCCACGGTCAGGACCATGCCCGCGCCGTTGATCACCGTGATCACGCGCTGGTAACCGGCGAAGGCGGAAAACCCGCCCGACTCGCCGATATCGGCAATCGACAGGCGCCAGCCAAAGCCCTCCAGGCCATGGCCGCCATCGCGGCTGATTTCTTCGGTGCTGCCGCCACCGTTTTTCCATGGCATGCGCACGTAATTCGCGGCGCGCCAGACGGTCACGGCACTCATTTACTGAAACGTCCTTCCAGGCTATGACGCGAACCTGGGTGGATCAGGCGCGCGGCAGTCACCGGCTGGCGACCGGACCAGGTGCGTCGACGAATCAACAGGCACGGCTCGCTCGGTTCGATCTGCAGCAACTTGCACTCGGCCGCATCGGCGAGGATCGCTTCGACCACGTGCTCGCCCTCGGTCAACGGTGCGACCTGGTTCAAATAGGCGTAGGGCGTTTGCTGGGTGAAATCCTGCTGCAGGTATTCCGGCGCGACCAGGGCGTTGACGAAGCGGTCTTCGATTTGCACGGGAATATCGTTTTCAAAGTGAACGATCAGCGAGTGGAATACCCGCCCGCCTTCGCGCATTTCCAGGGCAACGGCGCGCTCGGAACCGGCCGCCTCTTCGCCCAGGGTGATGACCTGGCAGGTGTGCCGATGACCACGGGAGGCGATCTCATCGGCAATGTTGTGGACTTCAAACAGCGCCGACTGGCTCTTGGGCTCGGCGACAAACGTGCCGACGCCTTGCATGCGCACCAGCAAACCTTCGGCGGTGAGTTCGCGCAGGGCGCGGTTGATGGTCATGCGGCTGAAACCCAGCTGGCTGACCAGTTCACTCTCCGACGGCACGCGGTAATGGGGCGGCCAGTTGCCGCTGAGGATCTGCTGGCTGATCATCTGTTTGACGCGGGCATACAAGGGCGCCGGACTTTCGTCCAGGTGGGCAGCCAGTGAAGACTTGGCGGGCGGAGTCGGCACGGGGAATCCTTGCAGGGGAAAAAGATGCATAGATTGCCGGAGTTTACCGAGCAGGCAAACGTCTGTATATGTATATACAAATAAACACACGACCGGGGTGCCTTGAACATGTCCGCTTTCTTTGCCGAACGCGCACTGCTGCCTGATGGATGGGCCAACGATGTACGTCTTGAGGTCGGCGCTGATGGCCTGCTGACCCACGTTGCGGCCAATGCCAGTGCAGACGGCGCCGAACGGCTCAGGGGCCCGGTGTTGGCGGGCATGCCGAACCTGCACTCCCACGCATTCCAACGTGCCATGGCGGGCTTGGCCGAAGTGGCCGGCAACCCGAATGACAGCTTCTGGACCTGGCGCGAGCTGATGTACCGCATGGTCGGCAAGACCAATCCGGAGCAACTGCAGATCATCGCGCGCCAGTTGTATATCGAGATGCTCAAGGCCGGTTACACCTCGGTGGCGGAGTTTCATTACGTCCACCATGACGTCAGCGGCCAGCCCTATGCCGACCGCACGGAACTGTCGCGGCAGATCAGCCAGGCGGCCGCCAGCAGCGGGATCGGCCTGACGTTACTGCCGGTGCTCTACACCCACGCAGGGTTTGGTGGCCAGGCACCCAATGAAGGCCAGCGACGGTTTATCAACAGCAGCGAACATTACCTGGACCTGCAGGCGCGCCTGAAACCGATCCTCGCCGCACAACCGGCGCAGCAGTTGGGCTTGTGTTTCCACTCCCTGCGCGCCGTCACGCCGCAACAGATCAAAGAAGTATTGGCCGCCAGCGACAAGGCCTGCCCGGTGCATATCCACATCGCCGAGCAACAGAAAGAAGTCGACGACTGCCTGGCCTGGAGCGGCAAACGCCCGCTGCAATGGCTGTACGACAATGTCGACGTCGATGAACGCTGGTGCCTGGTACACGCCACCCATGCCGATCCTGCGGAAGTGACGCGCATGGCCAACAGCGGCGCAATTGCCGGTTTGTGCCTGACCACCGAAGCCAACCTGGGCGACGGGATTTTTCCGGCGGTGGATTTCCTCGCCCAGGGCGGGCGCATGGGCATTGGTTCCGACAGCCATGTGTCACTGAGCGTGGTGGAAGAACTGCGCTGGCTGGAATACGGCCAACGCCTGCGCGATCAGCGGCGCAATCGCCTGTATCGCCACGATCAGCCGATGGTCGGCCGCACACTGTTCGATGCCGCGCTGGACGGCGGCGCCCAGGCGCTGGGCCAGCCGATTGGTCGGCTGGCAGTGGGCAAGCGCGCCGATTGGCTGGTGCTGGACGGTAACGATCCGTACCTGGCGACGGCGACGGCGGACGGGATTCTCAATCGCTGGCTGTTCGCCGGCGGCGATCGGCAGGTGCGCGATGTGATGGTCAACGGCAAGTGGGTTGTGCGCGACGGGCGGCATGCCGGTGAAGAAGAGAGCCGCCGGGCGTTCACCCAGGTTTTGAGAGAGTTACTCGGTTAAAAATGTGGGAGGGGGCTTGCTCCCGATAGCGATGTATCAGTATCAGATGTGCTGACTGACACACTGCAACCGGGAGCAAGCCCCCTCCCACAATTGGATTTGTGCTGATCCAGGATTATTGCGAGGTCTTCGCCATCTGTTTGTCCGACGTGCGCCAGATCAAACGTGTGGTGTCATAACCCTGCTGCTGCGCCCTGCTCAGCAGGTCTTCGCGGGTGTCGGCACTGACCGTCGGCGTGCGCGACAAGATCCACATATAGCGCCGGCTCGGGCTGCCGACGAGGGCGGTCTTGTAGTCATCGCTGACGTACAGCACCCAGTAGTCGCCCTTGGCGACGCCCGGCAACAGCGCGGTAAACCAGTTATTGAATTCCACCCAGAGCTTGTCGGTCTTGCCCGGCACTTGCGGCGTGGCCGTGCCCTTGGCTTCTTCCCACTTCCATTCTGTCGTCAGGCAGCGGTTGAACACCGACATATCGCCATCTGGCAGCAGTGTGTAGCGGGCCTCGGACTGCGCGCAGTTGCGCTGGAAGTACATCGGTAATCGCGCCAATTCGTACCATGTGCCCTGGTAACGCTTGAGGTTGACGTTACTCGCGGTCTTAGGTTGCAGATCATCGCCAGAATGGCTGGCGCAGCCCGCCAAAAACAGGCTGGCGCAAAGAAACAAAACAAAACGCATCATTCTTCTTCTCCCGCAGGCTTTCGCCCCGGTTTACTTCAGGCCTTGCCCGGAAAACATCAGAACCTTGTCACCGGCATATTGAACGCTGATAAAGCTGTTTTTATCGCCCCAGGTGCAGCTGGACATGCCCAGCGCGCCGGAACAATCGGTCGGCTTACCCAGCAACGACTCCACTTCGGTCTTGGCCATGCCAGCCGAAAGCTTCGCGTAATTTTCCTGATTGACCTTGCTGCAAGCGGCCAATAGCACGCAAAAAGCCAGCAAAGCGAGACGGCGTAACGACATGGAATAACTCCTGGAGGGACAAAGCAGGTTGGGGATCTGCCAGAACTTAGAAGGGAAAACAGGTGTCTGGTTCCCGACGAACGAAAACAAAAAAGCCCCGAAAACGCTGAAACGTTTCGGGGCTTCTTATCGTTCAAGACTTCACGTCTTGAACCCGGCGAGAGCGCTTGCGCCCTGCCACCGTTACTGCTTGTGGTAGCCGGTCACACGCTCAACTTCTTCCTTCGAACCCAGGAACACCGCCACTCGCTGGTGCAGGCCTTCGGGCTGGATGTCGAGGATACGCTGGTGGCCGTCGGTGGACACACCGCCTGCCTGTTCAACCAGGAACGACATCGGGTTGGCTTCGTACATCAGGCGCAGTTTGCCCGGCTTGGACGGCTCGCGGCTGTCACGGGGGTACATGAACACGCCACCCCGGGTCAGGATGCGGTGTACGTCGCCAACCATCGCCGCGACCCAGCGCATGTTGAAGTTTTTCTTCAACGGGCCGTCTTCGCCTTCCATCAACTCGTTGACGTAGCGCTGGACCGGTTCTTCCCAGTGGCGCTGGTTGGACATGTTGATCGCAAATTCCTGGGTAGCCGCAGGAATCACGATGTCTTCGTGAGTCAGGACGAAACTGCCCATTTCGCGGTCCAGGGTGAAGCCTTTGACGCCGTCGCCCAGGGTCAGGACCAGCATGGTCTGCGGGCCGTAGATCGCATAACCGGCGGCAACCTGCTGGGTGCCCGGCTGCAGGAAGGCCTTTTCGTTCAGGGCTTCGTTCTGGCTCAGGTGTTCGTTCGGGCAACGCAGTACCGAGAAGATGGTGCCGACCGGGGCGTTGATGTCGATGTTGGACGAACCGTCCAGTGGGTCGAACACCAGCAGGTAGGCGCCTTTCGGGTATTTGCCCGGGATCTGGTAGGCATTGTCCATTTCTTCGGACGCCATGCCGGCCAGGTGACCGCCCCATTCGTTGGCTTCGAGCAGGATCTCGTTGGAGATCACGTCGAGTTTCTTCTGCACTTCGCCTTGGACGTTTTCGGTGCCCATGCTGCCCAGGACACCACCCAGCGCGCCTTTGGACACGGCGTGGCTGATTTCCTTGCAAGCACGCGCCACCACTTCGATAAGGAAGCGCAGATCGGCAGGCGTGTTGTTGCTGCGGGTCTGCTCGATCAAATAGCGACTCAGGGTAACGCGGGACATGGAAGGCTCCGATGTATGGGGGGGGCTAAAAACCCGCGCAGTTTAACGCGAGTCGGGGCGTATTTCCTCCTATCAGAGGATTTAAACCCAATAGAGTTCATGGACTTTATTTAACGCGCCGCCGCAGGCTTGCGCAGCAAACTGTAGGCCATGGCCCCCAGCGCCGCCACACCGAGCAGCAATACGGCCCAGAGCCCGAGTTTTTTCCAGTTCGGCTCGGTGTCGACAGCAGCTACCAGCGCAGGCGACGTGACCGCGACTTCCCCGGCCACCTTCGCCTGCCCCAAGGTGTTAAGACGCTCGGCGCTGTAGTCAGGGATCAGGGTCGACAGCGGCAGGTTCGCCGCCTTGGCCGACGCGTTCCCCAGTGCCAGGGTGAACGGCGGCTCACCTCGCGCCAGGAACACCAACTGCGTGGCACGCACGGCAACCTGCAGGGTCGGCGCGGCAGCGCCCAGGCCACCGCCGCGCTCATCCACCTGCAACTTGAGTTCGGCGACCGCCTGGCCCGGCAACTGCAATTGATCCTGCACCACGTCCTGGCCGTTCTGGGTCAGGCGGTACAGTAAACCGTTGCTCAGCGGCTGCCAGGCTTGCTTGCTGTCACGCCGCCCCGACAGGGTCACGGGCGCCAGCGTATTGGGTTGTGTCAATTCGACGCGCAGGCGCTCGACATTCAGCCCCGCCGGTAACTGCCAGGTGTATTCCCCCGCCTGGAGCCGCGTGCCAGAAAGCGGCTGCGACCACACCCATGGCGTCGGCTGGCTACTGCGGGTGGCACTGACCAATTTGGCCGAGGTCAACAGCGGCGCTGCCTGACCCTGCCACAACAGGCGCAGGTAACGCGCCGGTTGCCCCGGCAGGCTGACGTCATGCTGCTCGACGCGCTCGTCGGCAAACGACAAGCGCGCCACTTGCCCGTCGCCCCAGGGCGTCCAGTGCTGCAAGTCATCGCTGGCTTCAATGCTGAACCGCTGGAAGCCTTCTTGCTCGTGACTCCAGTCCAGGCTCAGTTGCTGCAACGGGGCCTTGATTGCACTGGCGTCGAGCACCCAGCCGCGCAGCACCTGCTGGCCGGCCGCGGAGGCTGTGGAGGGGCGCACTTCCAGCAAGGTGCCTTCGGCGCTGGACTTCATCACCACCGCCGGCAAGGTTTCGCGGGTGTCGGCAGCGTACAGCGGGAACCACTTCACATCGGCAACGTTACGGTTTTCGGTGTGTTGCGCGGACTGGCGCGACAGCGCATAGGCCTGGGGCTCGCCGGCGGCGTTGAACACGCGCAGATCGCTGAGGTCGGCCTGGCGGGCGCTCAGTTGCACGGCCAACGGCAATTCGAGGCGATACCACGGGCCGTTGCCGCTGACGCTCAGCGGCACCTGGGTGGTGAAGTCGGCGGGTGTTTCCTGGGCCCACACCGACAACGTCGCACACACGCCCACTACCGCCACGCTCAACTTACCGATCAAGAGGATGCTCCTTCAGTTTCCAACACAGGTTAGGCACGCTTGGGCGGCAGCGGTGCGAAATAACCCACCACCAGCAACAGCCCGCCTACGCCAATGAACGACACGATCCGCGCCAAGCCGCCACGATTGCTCAGCTCGACAAAAAACAGCTTGGCCACCACCACGGCAATCAGCGCCGCGCCGATCAGCCACACTTCGCGACGATGGCGCAGGTGACCGCCGATCATCAGGCCGAGGGCGATCAGGGTCCAGACGATCGACAAGCCGGCTTGCACCAGCATCGACTCCAGCAACGCGTCCAACTGGAACGGCACGCCACCCCAATGGTGGGCTGTGCGCATCACCAGCGCGGTGAAGAACGCAAACAGCGAAACCCCCGCCACACCCTGGGCGATCCATTGCGCACGCGGCCCGCGCTGCGGCGCCACACTGCGCGACCACAGATACACACCGAGCAGGGCAAACAGCAGGCCCAGGTCCAGTGGGTTAATCAGCGGTACATACGGCAAAGGCTCGGCCGTACCGTCACTGAAACTATTGGCCAGCCAGAACCAGCCGAGCATCAGCACCGCCAACGGCAGCGCCGCCAGCACTCGATACTCTTTGGGATAGGCCGACACCGGCCACGGCCAACTACGTGGCGCAGCCGCCAGCACCAGGTAGAGACTCGGCAAAATCGCCCAGCCCAGCCAGCGCCAGGCGTTGTATTCGCTCGACAGCAACAACAGGCCGTAGCGCAACTCCAGCGCCAAGACGCCGATCAACATCCAGCTACCCAACACGTGGGCAACGCTCAATACGTTGGCCGGAGCCACCGCCGCCAAGCGCCGCAACGAGATGAAATGCACCGCGAACACCGCCAGCCAGGCCAGCCAGCCGAACTGCGCCGCCGGGTGATAGTAGCTATGCGCGGATACCAGTAACACCGCAGCCGCAGCCGGCATCAGCAAGGTGCAGAGCATACCCAGCGAGGCCCAGCGCAGGCGCGCCGCGAACAGCGTCCAGATCGCCACGCTCACCGCTGCGATCCCCAGCAGGAACGCGCCCTGCAGC
>NZ_JAKNRV010000088.1:0-17069 GCF_023072625.1 Pseudomonas emilianonis | reverse complement strand
GGCCCGTGGCGCCGGTGCGGCCGATACCGACGACATGGTCGAGCTGACCTACGAAGGCTACGGCCCGGGCGGCGTGGCGGTGATGGTCGAGTGCATGACCGATAACCGCAACCGTACCGCTGCGGCCGTGCGCCACGCCTTCAGCAAGTGCGGTGGCAACCTTGGCACGGATGGCTCGGTGGCCTACCTGTTCGAGCGCAAGGGCCAGATTTCCTTTGCGCCGGATGTGGATGAAGACGCGTTGATGGAAGCCGCGATGGAAGCGGATGCTGACGACGTGGTGACCAATGAAGATGGCTCCATCGACGTGTTCACCTCGTTCGCCGGGTTCTATGCGGTGCGTAACGCGCTGGAAACCGCTGGTTTCAAAGGCACCGACGCGGAAATCGTGATGCTGCCGACCACCAGCGCCGAACTGGACCTGGACGGCGCGCAGAAAGTGCTGAAGATGCTGGATATGCTTGAGGACCTGGATGACGTGCAGAACGTCTACTCTAATGCTGACATTCCAGAGTCGGTAGCCGAGCAACTGGGCTGAAGGGCGATGTGGATCAACATGTGAGAGGGGGCTTGCTGCCGATGGCGGTGTGTCAGTCATTTATAAATCGACTGAACCACTGCCATCGGGAGCAAGCCCCCTCCCACATTGGATCTTCCCTGTATCAAAAATTGTGTTTACCCGACCTGCAGGCGTTATGACTTTAATCCTAGGTATCGACCCCGGTTCGCGCATCACCGGCTTTGGCGTGGTGCAACACACCCCGCGCGGCTGCGTGTATGTCGCCTCGGGCTGCATCCGCACTGGCTCGGGCGAGTTGGCCGAGCGCCTGCAGATCGTCTATCGCGGTGTGCGTGAAGTGATCCAGACCTACAAACCGGTGACGATGGGGATCGAAAAGGTGTTCATGGCGAAAAACGCCGACTCGGCCCTCAAGCTCGGTCAGGCCCGTGGCGCCGCCATCGTGGCAGGTGCCGAAGAGGCCATGGAAATCGCCGAGTACACCGCCACCCAGGTCAAGCAGGCCGTGGTCGGCACCGGTGCGGCCAATAAAGAACAGGTGCAGATGATGGTCATGCACATGCTCAAGCTCACCGCCAAGCCGCAGATCGACGCCTCCGACGCCCTGGCCATCGCCATTTGCCACGCGCACACCCGTTCCAGCCTGCTGCCTCACGGCCTGGGGGCGGCACGCAGTCGTGGCGGGCGGCTACGTCTCTGATAGCATCGGCGCAATCGTTATTTCCGGTCAGGCCTCGCTCTGACCCCAAGCCTTAAGGATTTGAACCGTGATTGGACGCTTGCGCGGCACCCTGGCTGAGAAACAGCCGCCGCACCTGATTCTGGATGTCAACGGGCTGGGGTATGAGCTGGAAGTGCCCATGACCACCCTGTACCGCCTTCCGTCGGTTGGCGAGCCACTGACCCTGCATACTCACCTTGTGGTGCGCGAAGATGCGCAGCTGCTCTATGGTTTCATTGGCAAGCGTGACCGTGACTTCTTCCGCGAATTGATTCGCCTCAATGGCGTAGGGCCGAAACTGGCCCTGGCGCTGATGTCGAGCCTGGAAGTGGATGAACTGGTGCGCGCCGTTTCGGCCCAGGACACCTCGGCGCTGACCAAGGTGCCGGGGGTCGGCAAAAAAACCGCCGAACGCCTGCTGGTGGAGCTCAAGGACCGTTTCAAGGCCTGGGAAGTCGCCCCGAGCATGTTCGCGCTGGTGCCGAACCAGCCGGATCTGCCGGCGGGCCAGGTGGCGAGTGCCGAAAGCGATGCGGTCAGCGCGCTGATCTCCCTGGGCTACAAGCCGCAGGAAGCCAGCAAAGCGGTGTCGGCCATCAAGGACAAGAACCTGAGCAGCGAAGACATGATCCGCCGAGCCCTGAAGGGAATGATTTAAGTGATTGAAGCTGATCGTCTGATCGCGGCCACGGGGCCCCGTGACCGTGAAGAAATCCAGGATCGCGCCATCCGCCCCCTGAGCCTGGCCGACTACATCGGTCAGCCCACCGTGCGTGAGCAAATGGAGTTGTTCATCCAGGCCGCGCGTGGGCGCAGTGAATCCCTGGATCACACCTTGATCTTCGGCCCGCCGGGGTTGGGTAAAACCACTCTAGCCAACATCATCGCCCAGGAAATGGGGGTGTCGATCAAGTCCACCTCCGGCCCGGTGCTGGAGCGTCCGGGCGACCTGGCGGCGTTGTTGACCAACCTCGAACCGCACGACGTGCTGTTTATCGACGAAATCCACCGGCTGTCGCCCATCGTCGAGGAAGTGTTGTACCCGGCGATGGAGGACTTCCAGCTCGACATCATGATCGGTGAAGGCCCTGCGGCCCGCTCGATCAAGCTCGACCTGCCGCCGTTCACCCTGGTGGGCGCGACCACGCGTGCGGGCATGCTGACCAACCCGTTGCGAGACCGTTTCGGTATTGTTCAACGTCTAGAGTTCTATAGCACCGCGGACCTGGCGACCATCGTCAGCCGTTCGGCCGGCATTCTCGGCCTGCCCCTGGACCCCGAAGGCGCGTTTGAAATCGCCCGTCGGGCGCGGGGCACGCCACGGATCGCCAACCGCTTGCTGCGGCGCGTGCGTGACTTTGCCGAAGTGCGGGCCAAGGGGCATATCACCAAGCCTGTGGCCGACCTGGCGTTGAACCTGCTGGACGTGGATGAGCACGGCTTCGATCACCAGGATCGACGGTTACTCCTGACCATGATCGAGAAGTTCGACGGTGGCCCGGTGGGCGTGGACAGCCTGGCGGCCGCCATCAGTGAAGAGCGCCATACCATTGAGGACGTGCTGGAGCCGTACCTGATCCAGCAGGGCTACATCATGCGCACGCCGCGGGGCAGGGTGGTTACCCGGCATGCCTATTTGCACTTTGGGCTAAACATTCCGTCACGATTGGGCGAGATGCCCGTGGTAGACGAATTCCTCGATGCAGTGGACGATTAAAAGGACTTTGTTCATCGATTTATTCGAGGTTTGTGCTGTCCTAGTGGCTGGCGTCGTCATTCAGTCATTGAAAATGTTTCAGCGAATGAAAAAACAGTTGCCTGAGCGGATTGGCAACCTGAGGAGTAAGCACTAGAGTATGCGCGCGCAAAACGGGGATCAGTCGTTCGCACATCGCTGTCGCGTTTATTACGAGGACACCGATGCTGGCGGCATCGTGTATTACGTCAACTACCTCAAGTTCATGGAGCGGGCTCGAACCGAGCGGCTACGGGAGCTGGGCTTTGCCCAATCCCAGCTGGCAGGAGAGGACCTGTTGTTTGTCGTGCATTCCAGCGAGGCGCGTTATTACGCACCCGCGCGATTGGACGATGAGCTGCTGGTCAGCGCTGAAGTAATCGAATTGAACCGGGTCAGCCTGCGCTTTAAACAGCAGGTCAGGCGGGCTACGGATGCAACGCTGCTCTGTGAGGGGCAGTTCCTGGTGGCGTGTGTGCGCACCAATAGTTTGAAACCTCGGGCCATTCCCGAAACTCTACGTGCGGCCTTTGCTGCCGTGAGCGGCGCGGGTAAACAATCAAAGCAGGAGATTTAGCGTGGAACCTACCGTCGTCGACCATTCCTCCATGTGGAGCCTGGTCAGTAATGCCAGTGTCGTGGTTCAACTGGTGATGCTGATCCTGTTAGCCGCATCGGTTACATCCTGGGTCATGATTTTTCAGCGCAGCAACCTGCTGCGTGCCGGTCGACGAGCCCTGGAGAGCTTCGAAGAGCGCTTCTGGTCGGGTATCGACCTGTCCAAACTGTATCGCCAGGCAGGCAGCAACCCTGACCCGGATTCGGGCGTCGAGCAGATCTTCCGTGCCGGCTTCAAGGAATTTTCCCGCCTGCGCCAGCAGCCGGGCGTCGACCCGGAAGCGGTCATGGAAGGCGTGGCCCGTGCCATGCGTGTGGCCATATCCCGCGAAGAAGAAAAGCTGGAGCAGAGCCTGCCGTTCCTCGCCACCGTGGGCTCCGTCAGCCCGTACATCGGCCTGTTCGGTACCGTGTGGGGGATCATGAACTCCTTCCGCGGCCTGGCCCAGGCCCAGCAAGCGACCCTGGCCACCGTGGCCCCGGGTATCGCCGAAGCCTTGGTCGCCACCGCGATCGGCCTGTTCGCTGCGATCCCGGCGGTAATCGCCTACAACCGCTTCGCCGCGCGCGGTGAAACCTTGATCAGCCGTTACTACACCTTCGCCGACGAATTCCAGGCGATCCTGCACCGTAAAGTGCACACCAGCGAAGAATAAGCAGGTAATTCCCAATGGCTTTAATCGCTCGAGCTCGCAAAAAGCGCAAGCCGGTCGCCGAGATGAACGTAGTGCCTTACATCGACGTGATGCTGGTGCTGCTGGTGATCTTCATGGTGACCGCGCCGATGCTCAATCAGGGCGTGAAGGTTGATCTGCCCAAGGTTTCCAGCGAAGCCTTGCCGCAAGACAACAACACTCAGGTCCTGACCATTTCGATCAAGGCTGACAAGACCTATTACTGGAACCTTGGCAGCGAAGT
This sequence comes from Pseudomonas emilianonis, assembly GCF_023072625.1. Taxonomy (NCBI): domain Bacteria; kingdom Pseudomonadati; phylum Pseudomonadota; class Gammaproteobacteria; order Pseudomonadales; family Pseudomonadaceae; genus Pseudomonas; species Pseudomonas emilianonis. The sequence goes on along the minus strand of NZ_JAKNRV010000088.1, from coordinate 12,557 downwards.
CGACACCCAGAAACAGCAGGACAAGGCCATGACCTTGCCGCAGATGACCGATGCCGTGACCAAGATCATCCGGTCCGGCAACGAGGGCGGCAAGCACACCCAGGTGTTCATTCGCGGCGATAAAGTCGTCGACTATGGCTCCGTCATGGGCGCCATGGGCGGGCTGCAGAAGGCCGGCGTCGGTAACGTTGGCTTGATTACCGAGGCGCCCTGATGCACCAACAGCGAGAGCCGTCCGCCTCGGAAAGCTTCTTCTGGCCTAGCGTCTGGGCAATTGCCCTGCACGTCCTGGTGTTTGGCATGCTGTTCGTCAGCTTTGCCATGACCCCGGACCTGCCGCCAGCCAAGCCGATCGTGCAGGCGACCCTGTATCAGCTGAAATCGAAAAGTCAGGCCACCACCCAGACCAATCAGAAGATTGCGGGTGAGGCCCAGAAGTCGGCTGCGCGCCAGACTGAAGTCGAGCAGATGGAACAGAAGAAGGTCGAGCAGGAAGCGGTGAAGGCTGCTGCGGAACAAAAGAAAGAAGAGGCTGCTCAAAAGGCCGAGGAATCGAAAAAAGCTGACGAAGCGAAGAAGGCTGACGAGGCGAAAAAGGCTGATGAAGCCAAAAAGTCCGAGAAAGCTGCCGAAGCTAAAAAAGCTGAAGAGAAACAATTGGCTGATATAGCCAAGAAGAAATCTGAAGAAGAAGCCAAAAAAGCTGCTGAAGAAGAGGCCAAGAAAAAGGCCGCTGAAGAAGCCAAGAAAAAGATAGTCGAAGACGCGAAGAAGAAAGCCGCCGAAGACGCCAAGAAAAAAACTGAAGCAGACGAGGCGAAAAAGAAAATCGCCGACGACGCGAAGAAGAAAGCTGCCGCCGACGCCACCAAGAAAAAGGCCCAGGAAGCAGCGCGTAAATCCGCCGAAGAGAAAAAGGCCCAGGCCTTGGCAGATTTACTCTCCGACACGCCGCAGCGTCAGCAAGCCTTGGCCGATGAGCGTGGCGATGAAGTCGCGGGCAGTTTCGACGATCTGATTCGGGCACGGGCAGCAGAAGGTTGGACGCGTCCACCTTCGGCACGCAAAGGCATGACAGTAGTGCTGCAGATCGGCATGTTGCCGGACGGTACGGTGACTTCGGTCAGTGTGGCCAAGTCCAGTGGTGACGGTTCGTTCGACAGTTCGGCGGTCGCGGCGGTCAAGAATATTGGCCGGTTGACCGAGATGCAGGGAATGAAACCAAGCGACTTCGCTCCCTATCGTTCATTCAAGATGACATTCACACCTGAGGATTTAGCCTTGTGAGAAACCTTCTTCGAGGAATGCTTGTCGTTATTTGCTGTATGGCAGGGATAGCGGCGGCGGATGAAAAGAACATCCTGGTCACCAGCGGTAGCGATCGGGCCACCCCGATCGCTGTTGTACCGTTCGGCTGGCAGGGCGGCAGCGTGCTGCCGGACGACATGGCCCAGATCGTCAGCGACGACCTGCGCAACTCCGGTTATTACGCGCCGATTCCGAAAGGCAACATGATCAGCCAGCCGACCCAGGCCAGCGAAGTCATCTTCCGTGACTGGAAAGCCGTAGGCGCCCAGTACCTTATGGTCGGCAGCATCGTGCCGGCCGGCGGTCGCCTGCAGATCCAGTACACCTTGTTCAACGTAGCGACCGAGCAGCAGGTCTTGACCGGCAGCGTATCGGGCACCGCCGAGCAATTGCGAGACATGGCCCACTACATCTCGGATCAGTCGTTTGAAAAACTCACCGGTATCAAGGGTGCTTTCTCGACGCGTCTGCTTTATGTAACGGCTGAGCGTTTCTCCGTAGATAACACGCGCTATACGCTGCAGCGTTCCGACTATGATGGCGCGCGGGCCGTTACCCTGCTGCAATCGCGTGAGCCAATCCTGTCGCCGCGCTTCGCGCCGGACGGCAAGCGCATTGCTTACGTGTCCTTTGAACAGAGACGTCCGCGCATCTTCGTCCAGCACATCGATACTGGCCGTCGTGAGCAGATCACCAACTTCGAAGGCCTCAACGGTGCGCCAGCCTGGTCGCCGGATGGTTCGCGCCTGGCATTCGTGCTGTCCAAAGACGGCAACCCGGATATCTACGTGATGAACATGGCTTCGCGCCAGATCAGCCGCGTGACCAGCGGTCCTGGTATCAACACCGAACCGTTCTGGGGTAAAGATGGATCGACCATCTATTTCACTTCCGACCGTGGCGGCAAGCCTCAAATTTATAAAACGAACGTGGGTGGCGGTGGCGCGGAACGCGTGACCTTTATTGGTAACTACAACGCCAACCCTAAGCTTTCGGCTGATGAAAAGACGTTGGTGATGATTCACCGTCAGGATGGTTTCACTAATTTCCGGGTTGCGGCCCAGGATTTGCAGCGCGGAACCGTAAAAATCCTTACAGATACCAACCTTGATGAGTCAGCCACTGTTGCGCCCAACGGCACCATGGTAATCTACGCCACCCGCCAGCAGGGCCGGGGAGTCTTGATGCTCGTGTCCATTAATGGACGCGTAAGGCTCCCGCTTCCTACCGCACAAGGCGAAGTCAGAGAACCATCCTGGTCCCCTTACCTGAACTGACGCGGCGCTACATGATTTGCTTAACACACTGGGGTTCATTAGGAGTTTCACGATGGAAATGCTGAAGTTTGGTAAGTTTGCTGCTCTGGCTCTGGCTCTGTCCGTAGCCGTTGGTTGCTCGTCTAAAGGCGGCGACAATGCCGGTGAAGGCGCAGCTGTTGATCCAAACGCTGGTTACGGCGCTAACACTGGTGCAGTTGACGGCTCCCTGAGCGAAGAAGCTGCTCTGCGCGCAATCACCACTTTCTACTTCGAATACGACAGTTCGGACCTGAAACCAGAAGCCATGCGCGCTCTGGACGTTCACGCGAAGGACCTGAAAGCTAACGGCGCTCGCGTTGTTCTGGAAGGTAACACTGACGAACGTGGTACTCGCGAGTACAACATGGCACTGGGCGAGCGTCGTGCGAAAGCCGTTCAGCGCTACCTGGTACTGCAAGGTGTTGCTCCAGGCCAACTGGAACTGGTTTCCTACGGTAAAGAGCGTCCAGTTGCTACTGGCCACGACGAGCAGTCCTGGGCTCAAAACCGTCGCGTCGAACTGCGTAAGTAATTCGTCATGCGAACGTGCCGTCGTGCTCTAACTGTATTGGCTCTCAGCCTCGCGCCGCTTGCGGTGTGGGCTGCGGTTCCTGTGGAAGATAGCAACTCAGGCTATAACAATAGCGGGAGCAGTTATCCGCCAGCGGGTTATGGCACGAACGGCGCCTATGCTGGGGGGGCGGCTACGTCCGCTCCCTCGGCACAGGGCGAACTGTTCAACCAGCTGCAACGCATGCAGGATCAATTGTCGCAGCAACAAGGCACCATTGAAGTTCTGCAGAATCAAGTGAACCAGCTGAAGCAAGAAGGCCTGGAGCGATACCAGGATCTTGATCGACGTATAGGAGCCGGCGTTACACCTGCCGCTACTCCTGATAATTCTTCTGCCGGTGGCGCGCCGAGTGCCGCCGCCGGTGGAGCAGCAGCAGGGGCCGCAGCCCCTGCTGCCAGCAGTGAACCGGGTGATCCGGCGAAGGAAAAACTGTATTACGATGCGGCCTTCGACCTGATCAAAGCCAAGGATTTCGACAAGGCCAGCAAAGCCTTTACCGCATTCCTTGGTCGCTACCCAAACAGTCAGTATGCGGGCAACGCCCAGTACTGGCTGGGTGAGGTAAACCTGGCAAAGGGTGATTTGCAGGGGGCAGGCCAGGCATTTGCCAAGGTCAGCCAGCTGTACCCCAAGCACGCCAAGGTGCCGGATTCACTGTACAAACTCGCTGACGTAGAACGCCGCCTGGGTCACACCGACAAGGTCAAAGGCATTCTGCAGCAGGTCGTTGCCCAGTATCCGGGGACTTCCGCTGCACAGTTGGCTCAACGCGACCTGCAGCGCCTGTAAGCGATGCAGTCCGTTTAGAAGAAACCCGCGCCTGGCGCGGGTTTTTTCGTTAGAATCCACGCCCTTTTATGAAACACGCTTCCTGGGGTTGACGCGTTGGCGCAATTCCTTGAAGTGCCTGACGGAGGCGGACAGCCTGTTTAGCTGTTACGCCCGTGGCGACTATGCAAGACACATTACGCATCACCGAAGTTTTTTACTCGTTACAGGGTGAAACGCGAACGGCCGGCCTGCCCACAGTGTTTGTGCGCCTGACCGGTTGCCCTCTGCGTTGCCAGTACTGTGACAGCGCCTACGCCTTCAGTGGCGGCACCGTGCGCACCCTTGAAGACATCCTGGAGCAGGTTGCCGGTTACCGGCCGCGCTACGTCTGCGTGACAGGCGGCGAGCCGTTGGCGCAACCCAACGCCATCCCCTTGCTCAAGCAGCTGTGTGACGCTGGTTACGAGGTGTCCCTGGAAACCAGCGGCGCCCTGGATATTTCCGCTGTGGACCCACGTGTGAGCCGAGTGGTCGACCTCAAGACCCCAGGCTCCAAAGAGGCGCATCGCAACCTCTACGAGAACCTGGACCTGCTGACAGCCAACGATCAGGTCAAGTTCGTGATCTGTTCGCGCGACGATTACGACTGGGCGAGCTCCAAGCTGATCCAGTATGGTTTGGACCGCCGCGCGGGCGAGGTGCTGTTCTCGCCAAGCCATCACGACCTGAACGCACGCGACCTGGCCGACTGGGTGGTGGCTGATAACCTGCCGGTCCGTCTGCAACTGCAGCTGCATAAATACCTTTGGAACGACGAGCCGGGACGCTGACATGACCGAACAACCGATTGATCAAAAACGCGCAGTGATCCTGCTGTCCGGTGGCCTCGACTCCGCCACGGTGGTGGCCATGGCGCAGGCTGAAGGCTACAGCTGCTACACCATGAGCTTTGACTACGGCCAGCGCCATCGCGCCGAGCTGAACGCCGCTGCCCGCATCGCCCGCGACATGGGGGTGGCCGAGCACAAGGTCATTGGTCTGAACCTCAACGGCATCGGCGGCTCGGCCCTCACCGACAGCAGCATCGACGTGCCGGAAGCGCCCAGCGAAGGCATCCCGATCACCTATGTACCGGCGCGCAACACCGTGTTCCTGTCCCTGGCCCTCGGCTGGGCAGAAGTGCTGAATGCCCGCGATATCTTTATCGGCGTTAACGCGGTGGATTATTCCGGCTACCCGGACTGCCGCCCAGAGTTCGTCGAGTCGTTCGAACGCATGGCCAACCTGGCGACCAAGGCCGGCGTAGAGGGGCAGGGCTTCCGTATCCTGGCGCCGCTGCAGAACCTCAGCAAGGCCGATATCGTGAAGGCTGGCGTAGGACTTGGCGTCGATTACTCGCTGACTGTTTCCTGCTATCAAGCAGACGATGACGGCCGCGCTTGTGGGAAATGCGACAGCTGCCGACTGCGCGCAGAAGGCTTCCAAGCGGCCGGAATTACGGACCCAACGCGTTATTTCTGATTTATTTCAAATAAGGTGTTGAATAATCCTTAGAAATCAGTATTATACGCGCCACAACACAGCGGGTCGTTAGCTCAGTTGGTAGAGCAGTTGGCTTTTAACCAATTGGTCGTAGGTTCGAATCCCACACGACCCACCATTTTTGGCGGTTTAGAAAATCCGGAAGGCCCACGCAAGTGAGGATTTCCGGGTTTTTTTTTGCCTTGTGAAAAAGTTGACGTGCCATGTCTCACCGCACGCAATCCGCCTTCCGATGCTGAAACGCGGCTCCGCTTATGCGTGCGTGCTGACGCGGAGGTCGCTTCGACCTATTCCCCGCCCAGCGAGCCGCCCAGCCGGCCCTTGATGACCTTTTGCAGGAGTAAGGCCAACGTCTCAGTGGCGTAGGGCTTTTGCAGCAGCACAAAGCGCTTGGTTTCTTCCTGGGCGATGCGCGCGTATTCGTCGTTGTAGCCTGTAGTGAGCACCACGGGCAGCCACGGGTAGAGTGCTTCGATTGCGTCGAGCAGTTCCAGGCCGCTCATACCCGGCATGGAGATGTCGGAGAACACCACCTGGAAACTTTCCGGGTTAGGGGCCAGGGCTTCCAGCGCGCTCTTGGCGTTCGGCACCCACAACACGTGAAAGCCCATCTGCTCCAGTGTTTGCGAGGTGTAGAGGCCAACGTCGGCGTTGTCCTCGACCATCAGCACGCACAAGTTCGAGACAATCGGTGCGCTAGGGTTGTCCTGGGAGGTCGGCATCGTGCTGGCCTCGACCTTGGGCAGGTACAACATAAACTGGCTGCCCTTGCCGCATTCGCTCTGCACCAGAATTTCCCCGCCCGACTGTTTGGCAAAGCCGAACACTTGCGACAAGCCCAACCCGGTGCCTTGGCCGATGCCTTTGGTGGTGTAGAAGGGCTCGAAGATGGCATCGAGTTTTTCCGGCGCAATACCTGTGCCGGTGTCGCTCAGCGTGATGGTCACATAGTCGGCGACCAGCCCCGGGTGGGCACGTACCGACGGTAGCCAGGCGGCTGTCGCGACCTGGATGGTCAAGTGGCCATTGCCGGACATGGCATCCCGCGCATTGACCACCATGTTCACCAACGCGGTATCGAACTGGCTTTCATCGGCGTTGATAAAGCAGGGTTCATCCGGCACCTCGATGGTGACCTTGATCCGCGAGCCGGTCAGGCTGTCCATCATCTCGCCCACCCGCAACACGCTGTCTCCGACGTTGAACACTTCCGGGCGCAGGGCCTGGCGGCGGGCGAAGGTCAGCAGTTGCGCGGTCAGGCGGGCGGCGCGGTCGACCGTGTTGGCGATGGCTTCCACGTATTTGATGCGCCGCACTTCGCTCAGCGACGGGGTCTTGAGCAAGTCGGCGCAGGATTTGATCACCGTCAGCAGGTTATTGAAATCGTGTGCGACACCGCCAGTGAGTTGGCCAATGGTTTCCAGTTTCTGGGACTGACGCAGGGCGTCTTCCGACAGGCGTAGGGCGTCCTTGGCTTCTTCTTCAGCCTGGATATCACGGCCCACCGCATGGATGTAGTCGCTATCGGGCACGGCGGTCCAGGCGATCATGCGGTAGCTGCCATCCTGGTGGCGGTAACGGTTCTTGAAGTTCGGGAAGTTCTTGCCGTCTCCCAGGCGGCTGACTGCCGATGAGGAGTCGGCCAGGTCGTCCGGGTGTACCAGGGCCAGCAACTGGCTGCCCACCAAGTCGTGTTCGGTGTGACCGAGCATGCGAGTCCAGGCTGGGTTGACGGCGGAAATCACGCCGTCGAGTTGGGCCACCAGCATCAAGTCCGGAGACAGCCGCCAGATGCGGTCACGGTCGCGGGTGCGTTCTATCACCCGTTGTTCCAGGGATTCGTTGAGCTTGCGCAACGCCTCTTCGGCTTCACGTAGGGCCGTGATGTCGCGGGATACGCAGAGGATCTGTTCCGGTCGGCCGTTACTGCCCAGGATCGGGCTGACCTGTACATGCCACCACTTCAGGTTACCGGCCAGGGTCTGGGCCGGGCCGATAAAGCTGGCACTCTCGCCGTTTTTGGCGGCCTGTACGGCGGCCTTGGCGTCTAGGTTGCCTTGATCCTGCCAGAAATCGGGCCAGGAGCAGCCACGGATAGTGTTGAAGTCACTGACCTCCATGATTTTTTGGCCGCCTTCGCTCATGAACGTGAGGCGGGCATCGAGATCGAGTACTTTAATGCAATCGTTGATGCTGGCCAGTACGCGCTCGGTGAACGCTTCGTTTTGGCCCAGGCCGGAGGTGGCCAGTTCGCTGGCCTCAGAGCCCATCCCGACGGTGCTATTCATTTGAGTTTGGCCGAGCGGGTTAAATGGCCTTCATCATGTCATTAAGATACCTCCCCCCACCAGCGACTTCCTTACGCACTGCACTGCTTTTGCTGTGGTAAGGCATTCGATAATGCCGGCACGTTCTGTACATATTCCTACGAGCGATCGCGCGGTATGTGTTGCGTTGACTTACAGCTCCTGAGTCTGCGCGATGCGGCAAAAAGGCAGTTTTTTGACGTGGCTCTTTGCCACTTATTTCGGCTTTAATGCAGTCAATCGCGGCTTATCTTGACTAGATTGGAGGCTACTAAGCTTTTAAGACACGGACTGTCATGACTACGCTAACTCCGATCATCGCTAGCAATCCCCTCATTGTTCGCGCTGCAGCCACACCGCTCGCCATTTCGGCGAACACTGTCGATGTCTCGCCGGTGCGACCTGCCTCGGTGGTCAGCCTCGGTAATCCGGCTGCCGATGTCGTTGATATCTACTCCCGAGACGGGCAGATGCCGGGTCGGGAAAGTGTGCGGGCCTGGGAAAATAGCAGCCAGGACGCAGTCAGCAAGATCATCAATACCAGCTTTAACTCGGCCTCCACGGCCAGTCGCTACAGCGGCTTGGGGGCAGCATTGGTGGCGCAGTTCGCCAAAGGCGGCGGCGCGGGCATTTCACAGTCGGTGCTCAACACCACGGCCGACCGGGCCGGGGACGCCGGTGCGATCAAGGCCGACCAGACCGTGCTGCACAGTAAGGCCGAGAATCAGGTCAGCCTCAGCATCAAGACCGCCAGCGGCAAGACCGTCACCTTCAGCCTGTCCAGCCAGAAAGATGGGCTGGGCGTGCAGGCCACGGTGGAGGGGGGCGATTTAAGTGCTGACGAGCTCAAGGCCGTCGGTCAACTGGGCAGTGCCTTCCAAGCCTCGGTTGATGGCCTGACCGCCGTGCCGCCAAAACTCGACCTAAGCCCATTGACTCAGTTTGATTCAAAGGTGCTGGCGTCCGTAGACCTTAATGCCAAGGTGAAGTCCCAGGGCGGCGATGACCTGACTCTGGCCTTTCACGCCGACAGCCAGAGCCGCACCACACGCATGAGTGGCCCGGCGGGTAGCGTTGACCTGGCGGTGGACCTGAAAAACGCGGCGATCCTCGGCGATGCCAAACAGCAGGCCAACGCGCTGAAAACCTACCTCGCCCAGTTCGACCGAGTGGAAAAGCGAGGGAGTGCCAACACTGACTTGATGGCGATGTTCAAAGACGCGTTCAGCGCCATGAACAGTAACTACCCACAAGGCGCTGGCGCCGTGGAAGCCTTGAGCAACAATCCGAGCGACAAAGGCTTGCTGACCGGCCTGGCTGACTTCAAGGCTTCCATCAAGCAGACCGTAGACAGCTCCAACCCGATGCGCGCTTCAGAGGTCGACAGCTTTTCCTACAATGTGTCGCAAAAAACCCAGGTCAATGGCCGCAGCGGCGCGGATCGCAGCGTCACCCAGAACCAGCAATCGGTGCTTTCGGCGAGCTTCCACAAAGGCCTTGATGGTGGGAAACCGCCGGTGTTTGATGGCAGTCGCGAATCGCAGAATTACCTATATGTGCAAGTACAGGACAGGGCCAGCAGCACCGCGAGCTTTGCCTACAAAGACGGCCAATTGACCCGTGCTTCCGTCACACAGTCGGCTTCCCAGAATACCCACACGCAGAAGTATGTGATGGCCAACCTGGTAGAAGACACCGTGGTGCCGAAGGAAGGCTCATCCAAGCGTGACTACCTGGCACTGCTCGAACACGCGGGCAGGGAAAGCAAAAAATCCAAGGATGCGCTGGAGCAGTCGACGTTGAAGGATGCATTGGCGAAGATGCATGACTCAGTCCTGTTGCAGGATGATCCGGATGTGCTGATGCGCTGAGGTTAATCGTGGTCAACGCGGGAAGGCCCAGTGATGGGCCTTCCCGCTTTTTTTTGTCCGACAGATGCGCCGCGCCGTGCCAGATTAGGCTTTTGAATCCATTCGATATTCTGTAGCCTTGCGCAGCTTCACCTTAACCCGTGCTTGATGACACATCACTTCGTCCGGCGGCGCCCGAAGGGCTCCAGAGCCGGTGGTACACTCGACTTTCGCGCAACGGCGCCTGCAGGTCTTGCGAACATGACGCAAATTTCCGAACGCCTTCTGGTTCAAGCCCACCTCGATGCCAAGCAGCCCAAGGCCCTCAGCGCCGAGGAAGAGGCCAGCCTGCGTACCGCCATCGCCGCCGAGCTCAAAGCTCAGGACGCGGTGCTGGTCGCCCATTTCTATTGCGACCCGGTGATTCAGGCCCTGGCCGAAGAAACCGGCGGCTGTGTCTCCGATTCCCTCGAAATGGCGCGCTTCGGCGCCGCCCACCCGGCCAAGACCGTACTGGTCGCCGGCGTGCGTTTCATGGGCGAGACTGCCAAAATTCTCACCCCTGAAAAACGCATCCTGATGCCGACCCTGGAAGCCACGTGCTCCCTCGACCTGGGCTGCCCGGTGGATGAGTTTTCGGCGTTCTGCGATCAGCACCCTGAGCGCACCGTGGTGGTGTATGCCAACACCTCGGCGGCGGTCAAGGCGCGGGCGGATTGGGTGGTGACCTCCAGTTGCGCACTGGAAATCGTCGAAAGCCTGATGGACAACGGCGAGACGATTATCTGGGGGCCGGACAAGCACCTGGGTACTTACATTCAGCGCCAGACCGGTGCCGACATGCTGCTGTGGGACGGTGCCTGCATCGTCCACGAAGAGTTCAAGTCCAAGCAACTGGAAGACATGAAGGCGCTGTACCCGGACGCGGCGATCCTGGTCCACCCGGAATCCCCGACGTCGGTGATCGAGCTGGCGGATGCGGTGGGCTCCACCAGCCAACTGATTGCCGCTGCTCAGCGTTTACCGAACAAAACGTTCATCGTCGCCACCGACCGCGGCATTTTCTACAAGATGCAGCAGCTGTGCCCGGACAAGGTCTTCATCGAAGCGCCTACCGCCGGCAACGGCGCGGCGTGCCGCAGTTGCGCGCACTGCCCGTGGATGGCGATGAATACGTTGGAGCGCACGTTGCAGTGCCTGCGTGAGGGCAGCAACGAGATCTTCGTCGAGCCTTCGGTGATCCCGCAGGCTGTGCGCCCGCTCAAGCGCATGCTCGACTTCACCCAAGCGGCGCGCCTGAAGCTGGCCGGCAACGCATAGTCGAACGCGGTAAAAAATGTGGGAGGGGGCTTGCCCCCTCCCACATTTTGATCCGCACCAGCAGGGCGTTATTTTTTCCGCTTCGGAACCTGCACCAACTGCGTGTCAGAATAAATGTCATGCCAGCTGCGTTTCTGCTTGTCGAACAGCGACCAGATAAACCCCAGCCCCACGCACAACCACGATGCGATCGACACCACAAAGCGCAACAGCGCCTGCCACAGGCTGATCCGCGAGCCGTCGGCGTTCTGTACGCGCACGCCCCACACCTGCATGCCCAGGGTTTGCCCGGAATGGGTCCAGAACTTGGCGAAGAAGCCAAACAGCACGAAGAACAGAATTGTCGACAGCAACGGGTCACCGTCCAGCGTGCCGGATTCGGTGAGGGTGCGCATTTTGGCTTCGCCCACGAACGCGATCCACACCAGCTTGTAGATAAAGGCCGTGACAATCAGCAGTGCAGTGCAGAGGAGGAAGTCATAGAACATCGCTGCCAGACGACGGCCCAGGCCAACGGCGGGAAATTCGCCTTGGGGGCTCAGCAGGGGTTTGGACATGGCAGGGCTCTCTGAAGAAAAAAGCATTTTACGGTGCAACACCCTTCACGCGCCCATAAAAAAGCCCCTGATGTCACCATCAGGGGCTTTTTGTCGCAGGAAGGATCAGGCTTCGGGGATCACTTCGTCAGCCTGCATGCCTTTCTGGCCTTGCACGGCCACGAAAGACACTTTCTGGCCTTCTTTCAGGCTCTTGAAGCCGTTGCCCTGAATAGCGCGGAAATGCACGAACAGATCCGGACCGCTTTCTGGAGTGATAAAACCAAACCCTTTTTCGTCGTTGAACCACTTGACGGTACCGCTCTGACGTTTATCCGACATTTTCTTATTTCCTTGACGCTAAAAATGAATGACAGTCCCTTTCGCATGAAAGAGTACTGGGCTGGGTTGCAGGAAAGTAAGAGACGTCGAACGGGTTGTAGCAAACTTTGGCTACTGCCCAGGTCAGGTTTCAAGCGACCCATGCAAACACAGTGGACAAACTCTACGACAACTAATGCAGAAAAAACAAGCCCTGCAAAAAGCCCAGCTTTTGCTAGGCCTCATGACATTTCGTTGAATACTCGTGTACCGACTTATTCGATAGAATTAGTCACTTGTTATAGGTTGACACCTATAACAATGACTATCGGGAATGCACTGTTTTATGGCGGTCGCGTTACAGTTTAGTGCGCGTTATTGCGACCGCGTTACTTATAGGAACAGTCAATCAGCCGCGGTAATAGCGTTGCGGCACAAATGGCATTTTACTTACACGTAGTGGCACCTTTTTCCCACGCACCAGTGCAGACACTTCGGTATCCAGCGCGGTGAACGCGCTGTTCAGGTAGGCCATCGCCAACGGGCCGCCGAGGCTTGGGCCAAAGCCGCCGCTGCAGACGCTGCCGATCACGGTGCCGTGTTCGTCGACGATTTCCGCACCTTCACGCACTGGCGTGCGCTCTTGAGGCAGCAGGCCGACACGTTTGCGGCTTACACCGGCTTGCTGCTGGGTAAAGATCCGGTCTGCGCCGGGAAAGCCGCCGGCACGT
>NZ_JAKNRV010000087.1:9130-17125 GCF_023072625.1 Pseudomonas emilianonis | reverse complement strand
GCCGGTGCCGACCCGACCCAAGACCTCGAAGCCACCGCTGCTGGCCAGACTGCCACTGGCGCAGACGGCGTCGCGGGCGGCGGCCACAGCTTTGTCGTGCTGGAAGCCACCGCAGGCACGGTTGACCCTACTATCGGTTATCCGACTAACGGCTTGAATGCCGGCGATGCCGCGGCCAATCAGTTCACCGCCGCTACCAATAATGGCGTCGACCCACTCAACGTCACCATTACCCTGACCGCCACGCCGAGCATCACCGAAGCCGGTGGCGTCGTGGTTTACACCGCGTTCATCACCCAGGCGCCGACCAGTGACCTGACCGTCACCTTGTCCAACGGCCTGTCCGTCGTGATTCTCGCCGGCCAGACCTCGGGCGCGCTGAACGTCACGTTCGCGGGCAATGACACGCCTTACCTGGATGCCTCGTCGATCTCCGCCACCATCGCCGGTACGTCCGGCGGCGGCAACCTGATCATTACTACGGACCCGGCGCCGGCGGTTACGCAGATCAATGACACCATCGACACCACCACCGTCACGCTGAGCGCGAACGCGTCGGTCGATGAGGGTGGCCAGATCGTCTATACCGCGACCGTGAACAACGCCGCGCAAACCGACGTCACCATCACGCTGTCCAACAACACCACCATCACCATCGAAGCCGGTAAAACCACGGGCACCGTCAGCGTCGATACGCCGGCGAACCTGGCCGACGGCAAAGACCTGAGCATCAGCGCCACCATCACCGCTGCGAGCGGCGGTAACTACGAAAACCTGGCGATCAATCCGGAAGCCGCGACTACTACAGTGGTCGCTGTCGACAATCCGAGCGTGCTGGTCGCGGACACCAACACCGTTGTCGAGGATCAGGCTGCCACTGGCAACGTGCTGAGCAATGACAGCGACATCGACAACGTGCTGAGCGTCGCGACGTTTACTGTCGACGGCAATACGTATGCCGCAGGCAAAGTCGCCTTTATCGAAGGTGTCGGCTCCATCACCATCGGTAAGGATGGCGCGTATACGTTTACCCCGGTCAAGGATTACAACGGTGAAGTGCCGCAGATCGGCTACACCACCAATACCGGTTCGAGCAGCACGCTGGACGTGACGGTGACGCCGGTTAACGATGCGCCGGTGGCCGCGGTCGTTGAAGCTGGCGGGGCTGAAGATTCGGCCCAGGGCATTGCGGTCAAACTGAGTGCGACCGATGTGGATGGCCTGGCCAACGTGAAATCGTTCACCGTCGGCACGCCGACTAACGGCACGTTCTACACCGACGCGGCCATGACCAAGCCGGTGACGGGCGCTATTGATGCCACCAATGGCGAAGCCACGGTGTACTTCAAGCCAAATGCGAACTTCAACGGCACCGCGGACTTCACCTACACCGCGACCGACAGCGGTAATGCTGACGGCAGCAATCCGCTGACTTCTGCTCCGGCTAACGGCACCATCACCGTGACTGCGGTCAACGATGCGCCGGTGGCTGAAGTCACTACCGCGACCGGTGCTGAAGACCCAAGCGTAGGCATCGCGGTCAAGCTGAGCGCCACCGACGTAGATGGCCTGGCAGACGTGAAATCCTTCACCGTCGGCACGCCAACCAACGGCACCTTCTACACCGACGCGGCGATGACCAAACCGGTGACCGGCGCTATTGACGCAGTCGACGGCGAAGCCACCGTTTACTTCAAGCCAAACGCGGACTTCAACGGCACCGCGAACTTCACTTACACCGCCACCGACGGCGGTATTACTGACAATGGCAGCCCGCTGACGTCGGCTCCCGCCAACGGCACCATCACCGTGACTGCGGTCAACGACGCGCCGGTGGCTGAAGTCACTACCGCGACCGGTGCTGAAGACCCAAGCGTAGGGATCGCGGTCAAGCTGAGCGCCACCGACGTAGATGGCCTGGCAGACGTGAAATCCTTCACCGTCGGCACGCCAACCAACGGCACCTTCTACACCGACGCGGCGATGACCAAACCGGTGACCGGCGCTATTGACGCAGTCGACGGCGAAGCCACCGTTTACTTCAAGCCAAACGCGGACTTCAACGGCACCGCGAACTTCACTTACACCGCCACCGACGGCGGTATTACTGACAATGGCAGCCCGCTGACGTCGGCTCCCGCCAACGGCACCATCACGGTGACTGCGGTCAACGATGCGCCGGTGGCTGAAGTCACTACCGCGACCGGTGCTGAAGACCCAAGCGTAGGCATCGCGGTCAAGCTGAGCGCCACCGACGTAGATGGCCTGGCGGACGTGAAATCTTTCACCGTTGGCACGCCAACCAACGGCACCTTCTACACCGACGCGGCGATGACCAAACCGGTGACCGGCGCTATTGACGCAGTCGACGGCGAAGCTACCGTTTACTTCAAGCCAAACGCGGACTTCAACGGCACCGCGAACTTCACTTACACCGCCACCGACGGCGGTATTACTGACAACGGCAGCCCGCTGACGTCGGCTCCCGCCAACGGCACCATCACCGTGACTGCGGTCAACGACGCGCCGGTGGCTGAAGTCACTACCGCGACCGGTGCTGAAGACCCAAGCGTAGGGATCGCGGTCAAGCTGAGCGCCACCGACGTAGATGGCCTGGCGGACGTGAAATCCTTCACCGTCGGCACGCCAACCAACGGCACCTTCTACACCGACGCGGCGATGACCAAACCGGTGACCGGCGCTATTGACGCAGTCGACGGCGAAGCCACCGTTTACTTCAAGCCAAACGCGGACTTCAACGGCACCGCGAACTTCACTTACACCGCCACCGACGGCGGTATTACTGACAACGGCAGCCCGCTGACGTCGGCTCCCGCCAACGGCACTATCACGGTGACTGCGGTTAATGACGCTCCTGTGCTGGGCAACGCTTCGACCAACGCATTCGGCGACACCTATATTGAAGGCAAGCCAGGCGGCTACGTGGCGGCGAACCTGACCGTCAGCGACGTCGACAACAGCACCCTGCAAAGCGCCAAAGTCACACTCGTCAACCACCTGGCAGACGATGTGCTGATCGCAGATGTCAGCAACACCAAAATTGCAGTCAGCTACGACAAAGCCACTGGCATCCTGACCCTGTCTGGTGAGGCCACCACGGCTGAATACCAGGAAGTCCTGCGTTCGGTGCACTTCGCCAGCGAAAGCGAGAACCCGGACCCGGCCAATCGCACCCTGACCATCACCGTCAACGACGGTCAGCTGGATTCGGCACCCGTGACCTCCGTGGTGAACGTGGTTCCGGTGAACGATCCGCCTGAGGTCAAGTTCGACAGCACCACGTTCACTGAACAAAAAGATGCGGTCGCGCTGGTCGAAAACCTGACCATCAAAGACGTCGACAACACCACCTTCAGCAAAGTCGTGGTCACCGTCGACCACCTGGCTTCGGGTGATGTGCTCAGCAATACCGACGTGCTCAAGGCCCTGGCCGTTGCCGGGATCACCATCACCCAGAGCGGCAGCGCCGCTGACGGGAAAATCGTCTACACCCTCACCAGCGACTCGGCGGCCGGCAGCAGCGCCGCCGACTTCGTCAAGGTGGTTGAAGCCATCACCTTCCAGAGCCCGGGCGACCATCCTGTCGGCACCGATCGTACCGTCACCATCGCTGTGACTGACATCGGCGGCGGCAACCTGGATCGCGAGCCACCGGAAACCGGCAGAGCCACCGGCAAGGTCACTATCGACCTGTTCAACGACGCACCGACTGCGTCGGCCGACAACACCCGCGCCGATGAAGACCATACGGCCAAGATCGTTCTGGATGGCAAGGATGTGGACGGTACCGTCTCCAGCTTTGTCATTACCACCTTGCCGGAAAACGGCAAGCTGTACAGCGACGCCACGCTGCAAACTGAACTCAAGGTCGGCGATTCGGTGCCAGCGGGTGCCGACGGCAAGGCCGCGGTTTACTTCGCCCCGACCGGCGACTGGAGCGGCAAAACCGAGCTGACCTTCACTGCGGTCGACAACGGCGTTAAATCGAGCACCGTAACCACCGCCGACATCACGATCGCGCCGGTTACCGACACCCCGCACCTGGGCCTGCTTGGCGGCGGCCCTGTGACCTCGATCAACTTCGACGGCGCCAATCTCAATGGTTCGTGGAACAACATCGCGGTAAATGATGCTAACAACCCGGTCGTCAATGGCACCCCGAGCACTCCGTGGCTCACGGGGAATGCCGACGGCCAAGTCGAAATCGGCCAAAGCAGCATCTACGGCGTAGAGACCCCAGGCAACAGCCAGGTCATCGAGCTTGAGAAAAACGCCGGCGACGACGCCAGCCTGTACACCATCATCAAGGCGGAAGCCGGCACGGCTTACACCATCTCGGTCGACTACTCGCCACGTGCGGGTGCCGAGGACAATTCGGTGATCGACGTATTCTGGGGCGGCGTCAAAGTCGGCACCCTGGACACCACCACCGTTGGCATGAAGACTTACACCTTCGTCGTGCCGGTCACTGCTGACGGCGATGCCAAGCTCGAATTCAAAGCCCCGGCTGGCGATACAAACAACTCGGTGGGCGGCGTGCTGGACAACATCAGCGTCACCCAGGTGCTGAACACCGGCCTGGAAGACCATGCGATCAAGCTGTCGACCATCGACGCATACGCCACCGACAAGGATGGCTCCGAGACGCTCAAGCTGGAAATCAGTGGTGTCCCGGTCAACGCGACCATCACCGATGGCACGCCGGGTCACACCTTCACAGCGACGGCTGGCAATCAAAGCGTCGACATCAGCGACTGGAACAAGGCCACCCTGGTCTTCAACCCGGCGGAAAACGCCAACGGCCTGGTGAACCTGACTGTCACTGCGACTGCGCAGGACGGCAGCGCTGATCCGAAATCCGAGTCGATCACCCTGCCGATCAATGTGATTGCAGTGAATGATGCACCGGAAGCCATGGCCACTACCGCGACCGGTTCCGAAGACCCGGTTCAAGGCATCGAAGTTAAGCTTTCGGCTACTGATATCGATGGCGTGGAGAACGTGAAATCGTTCACCGTCGGCACGCCTACCAATGGCACCTTCTACACCGACGCGGCCATGACCAAACCGGTGACCGGCTCGATTGATGCGGTCAACGGCGAAGCGATCGTTTACTTCAAGCCAAACGCGGACTTCCACGGCACCGCGGACTTCACCTACACCGCGACCGACGGCGGCAACGCTGACGGCAGCAGCCCGCTGACCTCAGCTCCAGCCAACGGCACCATCACCGTGACTGCGGTCAACGACGCGCCGGTGGCTGAAGCCACTAGCGCGACCGGTGCTGAAGACCCAAGCGTAGGCATCGCGGTCAAACTGTCCGCCACCGACGTAGACAGCCCGACGGACGTTAAATCGTTCACCGTCGGCACGCCTACCAACGGCACCTTCTACACCGACGCGGCGATGACCAAACCGGTGACCGGCTCGATTGACGCGGTCAACGGCGAAGCCACGGTTTACTTCAAACCAAACGCGGACTTCCACGGCACTGCGGACTTCACCTACACCGCCACCGACGGCGGCCCGCTGACGTCGGCTCCCGCCAACGGCACCATCACCGTGACTGCGGTCAACGACGCGCCGGTGGCTGAAGCCACTAGCGCGACCGGTGCTGAAGATCCAAGCGTAGGGATTGCGGTCAAACTGTCCGCCACCGACGTAGACAGCCCGACGGACGTGAAATCGTTCACCGTCGGCACGCCGACCAACGGCACCTTCTACACCGACGCGGCCATGACCAAACCGGTGACGGGCGCTATTGACGCAGTCAACGGCGAAGCCACGGTTTACTTCAAACCAAACGCGGACTTCCACGGCACTGCGGACTTCACCTACACCGCGACCGACGGCGGCAACGCTGACGGCAGCAGCCCGCTGACTTCGGCTCCAGCCAACGGCACCATCACCGTGACTGCGGTCAACGACGCGCCGGTGGCTGAAGCCACTAGCGCGACCGGTGCTGAAGACCCAAGCGTAGGCATCGCGGTCAAACTGTCCGCGACCGACGTGGACAGTCCGACGGACGTGAAGTCCTTCACCGTCGGCACGCCAACCAACGGCACGTTCTACACCGACGCCGCCATGACCAAACCGGTGACTGGCTCAATTGACGCGGTCAACGGCGAAGCGACCGTTTACTTCAAACCAAACGCGGACTTCAACGGCACCGCGAACTTCACTTACACCGCCACCGACGGCGGCAACGCTGACGGCAGTAGCCCGCTGACTTCGGCTCCCGCTAACGGCACCATCACCGTGACCCCGGTCAACGACGCGCCGACTGCGAGCAATGGCCACATAGAAAGCAGCGAAGACACCCCAGTCGATCTGAAATGGTCGACGTTCGGGGTCAATGATGTGGATTCCACGAACCTGAAAGTCGTTTTCACCAGCTTGCCCAACGGTGCCATCGAGTACAAAGTCGACGGTGTTTGGGTCCAGCTCAACGCAGCTGATCTGAAAACTGATACGTCGCCGGGCAAGGCTTTCAGCCAGGCCGACTTCGACAATCACAATGTGCGTTACAGCCCAGCGGCCAACGAGTCGGGTGATAGCAGCTTCGGCAACACCGGCGTCGGTAACAAACAGGGCGATTACACCGAACTGAAATTCCAGGCTACCGATGGCCTGCTCAACAGCGGCACTCAAACCATCACCGTGGATATCCACCCGGTGACGGACGTTCCTGTCGTGACGGTCGGCTCGTTCGGTGACGTGCCAACTGGCTTGACCATTCAAACCTGGACCGGCGGGAACCTGCCTGGTGAATTGGGTACGAACGGTAATGGTGTTGTTCAGTCCAGCGATTTGATTCGGGTCATCAACGCCCAAACGCCTGGCAGCGCAGCCTCCACGGGTGTGACCGCAAACGTGAGCAACGGTAATGTGGTGGAATTCACCGCGACCAAAGTCTCTGGCCTGGTTTACCTGGAAGCCGGCAAGAGCTACAGCTTCACCGGCAGCGCCGATGACAGCCTGGCGGTTACCGTCGGCGGCAAGTTGGTGTCGACCGAGACCTGGAGCCAGGGCAGCGGTATCAACGCAACCCCCTTTACGCCGACAGAGTCGGGTTATTACACCCTCGACATCTATCACTACAACCAGAACGGCCCGGGCAACTACGACGTCAATGTCTCGATCAACAGCGGCCCGTCGATGGCGTTGGGTAGCAGCGGCGTGCAGACCTATACCAGCCTGGACGCGTTGAAAGCCGCCGGCGCGGTCTTTAACGATGCTCACGTGGTCAACGGAGAAGGCTATTACACCGGCTACGTTTACAACCACGGCCTGGAAGACAGTGCGATCAAGATCAGCCCGATCACGACCACGTTTGTCGACAATGACCAGTCGGAATCGCACAAGGTAGAAATCAGCGGCCTGCCTGCAGGCGCTGTCATTACCGACGGCGCCACGGGCCACAGCTATACCTCGACGGGTGCGACCACCCAGTACGATGTCAGCAATTGGAACCTGGGTACCTTGACCGTCACTCCGGCCAAGGATGCGACGGCCAATTTCGATCTGACTGTGACGGCAACGGCCAAAGAGTTGAGCACGCAGGTTGAAGAAGTCACGACTGGCAAGGTGAGCGTCGTGATCACTGCGGTCAACGATGCGCCAGTGGCGATCGCCACCACGGCGACCGGTGCTGAAGACCCAAGTGTCGGGATCGCGGTCAAGCTGTCCGCCACCGATGTCGATGGTCTGGCCAACGTCAAGTCGTTCAACGTCGGGGCGTCGAGCAATGGCACCTTCTACACCGATGCGGCCATGACCAAACTGGTGACCGGCGCCATTAACGCGGTCAACGGCGAAGCCACGGTTTACTTCAAACCGAACACGAACTTCAACGGCACGGCGAACTTCACCTACACCGCCACCGACAGCGGCAACGCTGACGGCAGCAACGTACTGACCTCGCCAGCGGCCAACGGCAGCATCACCGTGACTGCGGTCAACGATGCGCCGGTG
>NZ_JAKNRV010000087.1:0-9037 GCF_023072625.1 Pseudomonas emilianonis | reverse complement strand
CTGAAGACCCAAGCGTAGGCATCGCGGTCAAGCTGAGTGCGACGGACGTAGATGGCCTGACGAACGTGAAATCGTTCACTGTCGGCACGCCAACCAACGGCACCTTCTACACCGACGCAGCGATGACCAACGCGGTGACCGGCGCTATTGACGCGGTCAACGGCGCAGCCACCGTGTACTTCAAGCCAAACGCGAACTTCAACGGCACCGCGAACTTCACCTACACCGCCACCGACGGCGGCAACGCTGACGGCACCAACGTACTGACTTCGCCAGCGGCCAACGGCGCCATCACCGTGACTCCGGTCAACGATGCGCCGGTAGCTGTGGCGACCACCGCGACCGGTGCTGAAGACCCAAGCGTAGGTATCGCGGTCAAACTGAGCGCAACCGACGTAGACGGCCTGACGAACGTGAAATCCTTCACTGTCGGCACGCCAACCAACGGCACCTTCTACACCGACGCGGCGATGACCAACGCGGTGACCGGCGCCATTAACGCGGTGAACGGCGCAGCCACCGTGTACTTCAAACCGAACGCGAACTTCAACGGCACGGCGAACTTCACCTACACCGCCACCGACAGCGGCGACGCTGACGGCACCAACGTACTGACTTCGCCAGCGGCCAACGGCGCCATCACCGTGACTCCGGTCAATGATGCGCCGGTTGCAGCGACGACTACCGCGACGGGTGCTGAAGACCCAAGCGTAGGTATCGCGGTCAAGCTGAGCGCAACCGACGTGGATGGCCTGGCGAACGTGAAATCCTTCACTGTCGGCACGCCAACCAATGGCACGTTCTACACCGACGCGGCGATGACCAAAGCGGTGACCGGCGCTATTGACGCGGTCAACGGCGCAGCCACCGTGTACTTCAAGCCAAACGCGAACTTCAACGGCACGGCGAACTTCACCTACACCGCCACCGACAGCGGCGACGCTAACGGCACCAGCGTACTGACCTCGCCAGCGGCTAACGGCACCATCACCGTGACTCCGGTCAACGATGCGCCGGTTGCAGCGACGACTACCGCGACGGGTGCTGAAGACCCAAGCGTAGGTATCGCGGTCAAGCTGAGCGCAACCGACGTGGATGGCCTGGCGAACGTGAAATCCTTCACCGTCGGCACGCCAACCAACGGCACCTTCTACACCGACGCGGCGATGACCAAAGCGGTGACCGGCGCTATTGACGCGGTCAACGGCGCAGCCACCGTGTACTTCAAGCCAAACGCGAACTTCAACGGCACGGCGAACTTCACCTACACCGCCACCGACAGCGGCGACGCTAACGGCACCAGCGTACTGACCTCGCCAGCGGCTAACGGCACCATCACCGTGACTCCGGTAAACGATGCGCCGGTTGCAGCGACGACTACCGCGACGGGTGCTGAAGATCCAACGGTTGGTATCGCGGTCAAGCTGAGCGCAACCGACGTAGATGGCCTGGCGAACGTGAAATCCTTCACCGTCGGCACGCCAACCAACGGCACGTTCTACACCGACGCGGCGATGACCAAAGCGGTGACCGGCGCTGTTGACGCGGTCAACGGCGCAGCCACCGTGTACTTCAAGCCAAACGCGAACTTCAACGGCACGGCGAACTTCACCTACACCGCCACCGACAGCGGCGACGCTAACGGTAGCAATCCGCTGACCTCGGCCCCGGCTAACGGCACCATCACCGTGACCTCGGTCAACGACGCACCGACCCTGGACCTGAGCACCGCAGACGGCTCCGCCCTCACCAGCTACAGCGCGGCCTACACCGAGCGCGGTACCGGTGGCGTAGCGATCACTGGCAAAGTAGCCATTGGTGACGTCGACAGCACCCAGATGCAAAGCGCGACCATCACCTTGAAAAACGCCAGCGCGGGCGACCAACTCAGCTCGAGCCTGGTGACAGTGGGCGGTACTTACAAAGGCGTCACCCTGACCAGCGTCGGTACTGACGTCAGTGGCAAAATCGTCCTGACCCTGTCGGGTGCAGCTGACTCGGCCACCTACAAGTCGCTGCTTGAGTCGTTCCAGTACTCCAGCACCAGCAAGTATCCGACTACGGGTGATCGCACCGTCGAGATCTCGGTGAAGGACAACGAAGGTTCTGACAGCTTGAGTTCGTCGGTGGCGACCAGCACCATTACCGTTGCGCCACAGGCTTATGTGGTGACTGAAGGCGGCGGTGCTGCCGATGTCATCGACCTGAGCAGCACCTCGGCCAACAACGTGGTGGTCGGCGACAAAGGCGGTATCGTCAATGCGGGCAGCAACTACAACATCGCCTTCATCGTCGATACCTCGGGCAGTATCGGTAGCAGTGCGATGACGTCGATCAAGACACAGCTTGCGACCGTGTTCGATACCTTGATCAGCAATGCCGGTAAGAGCGACTCGGGTATTGTGAAAGTGTTGCTGGTCGACTTCGATACTCGGGTCGAAGCGCAGGTCTCGGTCAACCTCGCCGACAAGGACGGTGCTAAAGCTGCCTTGCAGGCTGTGTTGACTCAGATGGCGTCCAAATCGAGCGACATGACCAACTATCAGGATGCGTTCAACGCCGCCACCAATTGGTTCAAGAGCGACGAAGCCACGAGCAATGTGGGTGCAAAAAACCTGACGTACTTCATTACAGACGGTGAGCCGAACGTGTACACCGCCGTTGATGGCAACCCTTACCTGGGCGTGGCCAGTCGGAATGGCTCGTCTGTTTACTTTGACAGCGTCGTCAAGAACTCCAATTACGTCTTGGGTCAGACCTCCTCGGTCACAGCGACAATCAATGGCAAGACGCAGGTGATTGTCGATGGAGCCGGCCATGTCTATTCCTACGATAGTCGTGGCAATCAAACTTACGAAGGCGACGTGGTGGCCAACAGCAGCGGCGGTTTTGACGTCGCGTCGGTCTATAACAACTCCAGCACCGCCATGAGCAACGCCCAGTCGGCCTACTCCGATCTGGTCAACGCGGTTCCAGGCAAGGTTGTCGTCGAGGCCATCGGTTTGGGCTCGAACATTGATACCACTGTGCTCAAGCAGTTTGATACCGATCACACCGTTTCCACGATCGACACCGCGAAGCTGGCGGATGCGATCACCGGCCACGCGGCCGATACCGGCGCCGACACCCTCACCGGTGGTTCGGGTAACGACATCCTGTTCGGCGACCTGATCAGCTACAACAACCTTGAAGGCAGTGCTGCACTCAAGGCGTTCGCGGCCGACAAACTGTCCACGACCGTCGACCACATCGACGACCGCACCTTGCACCAGTTCATCAGCGAGCACGTCGCCGATGTCGGCGCATTGGCCAGCGCGTCGAACATCTACGGTACTAGCGATGGCGCTGACAAACTGATCGGCAACGTCGGCGACGACATTCTGTTCGGCCAAGGCGGTAACGATGTGCTCTCCGGCGGTGCGGGTAACGACATCCTGGTAGGCGGCAAGGGCAACGACACCCTTACCGGCGGCGCGGGGGCGGATACCTTCGTGTGGCTCAAAGGGGATACCAACACCGGGACTGGCGTCGATACCATCACCGACTTCAAGCACGGCGAAGGCGATAAGTTGGACCTGTCCGATTTGCTGCAAGGCAATAACGACACCAACCTGTCCAGCTACCTGAAGTTGACCACCGACTCGTCAGGCTCGACGCTGAGTGTCAGCAGCACCGGTTCGTTCACGGCGCAGGGTGGCACGGCCGATGTCACGATCAAGATCGATGGCGCCAACTGGGGCAGTGGCAGTGCTGCGATCAACAACCTGATCGCCGGTGGTGACCTGACAGTCAAGCATCACGACTGATCACCCTGGAGCGCCAATCTTTCGGGATTGGTGCTCCACGGGCACCAGCTTTGGGAAAATGTGTGTAATCTCTGTGGGAGCCAGGTGCGGCGCCTGCAGGGATTTTTTATTGGGAGAACGCTGATGTTCTATGTGCAACGCGATCAATACAACGCTTTGGTCCGCGTCGAGGCGCAGGCTTTCGCCGAATCCACCGGGACTCTACCGGCGGATCATCAGGACATTCAGGCGTGGTTTGCCACGGATGTGATCGACAACAGCCTCAAGCAGCTCCAACAGAGCGACTCCGAGATGATTCGGGTGCTCGATGACTTGATTCAGGTGCTGACCGCCAAGGGCGTGATCCGCATCACGGACCTGCCGCCCGCCGCGCAGGTCAAGGTGATGGAGCGTACCCATGCACGGACGGCGCTGGGCGGGTTGAGTGAGCTGATCAATGATGATGAAAGCGGTTTGATCTGAGGCGAGCGCACCTCCTTAACGGCATGAGCGTCAAGGAGGCATGATTATTCGTCGCTCCACTTCCAGGGCGCGGGTTCACCGACCAGTTGGCCTTGCACCCCTTCAATACCCATCTCGCGAATCACGCGTAACTCACCTTCGGTTTCCACGCGCTCGGCAATCAACGGCAAGTCAATGCTGTGGGCGGCACGCTGGATCGCCTCGATAAAAATGCGCTTGTGGCTTTCCTGATCAATGGCTCGGATATAGCTGCCGTCGATTTTGAGGTACGCCAGGCCCAGTTTCGCCAGGTTGCCGATCATGCTGAAACGCCCGCCGAAACGTTGCAGGCCAAGGCTGTATCCCAGGCTGCGCATGCGTCGGGTGAGACGCTCCAATTGGAGTTGCTCGGGCACTTGCTCTTCGCCGATCTCCAGGATCAGGCGCGCGCCGAGTGCGGGATGTTGCGCCAATCGCTCGAACATCCGCTCCAGGGCTTGCGGGTCATTCAAGGTCGCCGCCGAGAGGTTCAATGCCACCGATTGGTTGTGCTCTGCCAGGTGTTTGATCACCAGGTCGAGCATCAGTTGGTCAAGCCGTGCCGTCCAGCCGAAGCGCTCCAGCCAGGGCAGGAAGTGCCCCGCCGCAATGGTCTGGTCCTGGTTGTCGAGCAGGCGTGAGAGCACCTTGTAGTGCAGCACCTGACGGGTATCGCTGCTACTGACCACCGGCTGGAAAAACAAGCGGAAGCGCCCTTGATTCAGGGCATCGTCGAGCAGGGTGTGCCAGCTGTGCGAGTCGTCGCTGACGGTGCTCGAGGTCTGCTGCTCCAGGCATACCCAGGTTTGGCCGCCACCGGCTTCAGCTTGGGCCAGGGCCTGGTCGGCCAGCATCAGCAGGTCTGCCGAGGCATCGCCGGGTTTGTAGGGTGCGAGCCCGATGTAGGCCACGATCGACATGTCGGTGGCGCCCGTTTCGTGCAGGCTCTGCAGGATGATTTCCAGCGCCTGGGCCAGTTGCACCGCTTCGTGACGCACCAGGCCGGGGGCAAGCACCGCGAACTCGCCGCCACGGCTGCGGGTGATCAGGTTATGGGTTTCCGGGTACTTGGCACAGGTACGCACCAGTTGCTGGCTGACGGCTTGCAGCAGTTGGTCGGTGCGTTGCCCGCCCAGGCGCTGGTTGAGACCGCCCAGGTCGTTGACCCGCAAGATCAGCAGGTAGCCTGAACTGCCTTCCTCCAGGTTGCTGACCCGCGAGTTGAGCTGCATCTCGAAATAACGCCGGTTCGCCAACCCGGTCAGGCTGTCCTGATAGGACTCCACGCGCAGCTTCTCGCTGCGTTCGGTCTGTTCATTGAACAACGCCTTGAGCTTCTCGACCATCTGGTTCATGGCCTGCACCACGCGCCGCAGTTCGGGGGTGCGGGGCAGGTCGGGCAGGCTGATGAATTCGCGCCGCGCAATGGCGTGGGACTGCTCGACCATATAGTCCAGCGGCTTCAACTGACGGCGCAGCAACAGTGCGCCCAGCACCGCACTCGCGGCACCGCAGAGCAGCAACCAGCCCAGGCTGCCCAGCGCGCTCTGCCAGAGTTTGGCCAGGGCAAACATCGGGTGGCTGACCACCTCGACCCGTGCCGCCTGCTGCCAGCCACGGCTGACGATTGCATCGCCGCCGGCCGGCGCGAGGCCGATCATCTTCACGAACCAGGCCGGTACGCTGCTGGCATCAGGCTCGGCGGCACGCTCCACCAGCACCTGGTTATTGCTCAGGTCCACCACGCGGATGCTCGCGTAGTAGCCACTGTCAAAGATCGAGCTGACCATCAGCTCGGTCATCGCCGGGTCATCGATGTTCGGCGTCAGCGACAGCGCCAGTGCGGTCGCCGCGTCCTGAGCGTGGGAACGCAACTGGTTGACGTACTGCGCGCGCGAGCTTTCCAGGCTGACGAAGAAGCTACCGCTGAAGGCGACCACTAGAAACACACAGATAGCGATCAGCAATTGTTTGAACAGTGACATCGTAGCTCCTGTTAATTACCCGAATTGGCCGGAAACCCTTCGGCGGTCATTTTTTTCAAGACGTCCTGCCAGCGTGACAGGCGCTTGGTATCACCGACTTTCTTGTTGCCCGCCGCGCCGGTCAGCCACAGCCCCTCGCCGTTGAACGCGTAGACCGGCAGCAGGTCCGGACGCTGGCTGGCCGGCAGAATGGGGTCCATCAGGCTGTCCAGCACCAACGGCATGGCTTCCGGGCTTACATAGTAGGTCAGTACCATATGCGCACGATTCTGGCGCAAGGCTTTGACGTAGGTTATGCGCAGCTTCTCGGCCGGGACACCCAAGTGACGCAGGCTGAAGTATTTGGCGATGGCATAGTCTTCACAGTCTCCGGCGCCTTTCCACAGGGATTGAATGGGCGTCGCCCAATAATCAATCTCGTGCCACAGGTCGATATCTTCCTCGTAGCGCAACTGGCGGTTAAAGAACGCGTTGACCACGTTGAGTTGCTCGGTCTCGCTGACCTGCTTTTGCGTCGCCAGCAGTTGCTGCCAGGCATCGATGCGCTGGCGCCCTGCGCCCAGAGGCCCGTAAAGCGCCTCGGCGCGGCGGCTGATCTGGCTGAAATCCCAATCGGCGAGCAGATTGCCCAGCAGGCCGCCACCCAGCAACAGCGTGATGGCCAGACCGTACAGGAACCGAGGGAAGTTAAAGCGTATCGCCACCGCGATTACCCGAGCTTGCAGCATTTAAGGTGTGGCAATGGTGCGGTGATACCGGGTAAAAAACAATGGCACGATGAAATCACTTTGCAGCAATTTAGCCTAATTGAGTGCCGGTAAATTGGCTGTTTTCCGCTCGTCTGAAAGGAATGCGCCAATACCATCAAAATAATGACACCTCATACCGCCTGCTACAGAATGTCGCAACGAAAGCGCCGACAAAAAGACCTGCGGTCGGCCTTATCTGCCGACCGTTGACGTCTTTGATTGCGCCGTGAAGGAGCTCTGGCCATGAGTCGTACCGATGATCTATTTGCCCTGTGCGGCAATAGCCGGCCCCGCGACCCCAAGGGGCGAAACGCACGGCTGCATTTTTTCGGCACCCTTCCGTTCGATGATGGCACCCGCCTGAACCAGAAAGACGGCTCGCGCTTTTCCACCCATGCGCCATCGGCCTATGAGCAACCCCAGCCTTACGACTTGAGTGCACCGTGCCCTACAGTGGTGGCACTGGTCTCGGTCAATGGCGGCGTCGGCCGCAGTACCTTGGTCACGGCGTTGAGCAGCGGCTTGCAGCGCCTGGGCGAGTCGGTGGTGGCGCTGGACCTCGACCCTCAAAACGCGTTGCGCCAGCATTTCGGCGTGGACCCTGAACTCCTTGGCGTCGGCCGCGCCAGCTTGCTCGACACGCGATGGGAGACCCTCCTGCAAGCAGGGTTCGCCGGTTGCCAAGTGATTCCCTTTGGGAATACCGGCATCCAGCAGAAGGACAACCTACAGGGTTGGCTCACGCGGGAGCCGAAGTGGCTGGCACAGCGCCTGTCGACGTTGGGGTTAAGTGAGCGACAGATCATGCTCATCGATACCCCTGCCGGCGATAACGTCTATCTGCATCAAGCGTTGAGCGTGGCTGATTGTGTGTTGGTCGTCGTCCAGCCGAATGCCGCCTGTCTCGGTACGCTGGACCAATTGGACGCCGTGCTGGCGGGTTACCTTGAGCGTGAGCGCCCGCCACAACGCCTCTACGTAATCAATCAATTGGATGAGCGCTCGGCGTTCAGCCTGGACATGGTTGACGCCTTCAAACTGCGCCTGGGCGACCGTCCGTTGGAAGTCGTGCATCGCGAACCGTCGATCAGCGAAGCGCTGGCCTTTGCTACGGACCCCTTGGATAACCTCGCGGCGAGCGTGGCCTGCGACGATATCAACGACCTGTGCCGGTTATTGATCGCCCGGAAAAAAGCCCGCTAAATTACGCTTTATGCGCTTAACGCCAAATGCTTATGCACAATCGGCAGGTTGGCAGCGCCCCGGAACCGGCCCTGGGTGGAGCCATTCTCAACACGCCGCAACTGCCTGTTTTGCGTGCGTTTTATTCTGTGAACAAAAAATGACCAATGTGGCGTTTTGCCTGTAGCGCAGACGTTTAAATCCTCTGTAAAGATTTCATCAACAGAGTTATCCACAGGCCGAGTGCAGAAAAAATCGCCCCTTAATCGCGCTCAGCCAGCACCATAAGGTTGCGCGGGGTCAGCCTGGTTTCGCAGAAGCTGCCTACTTCAACCTTGTAGCCTTGTTCGCGCAGAAACAGTGCCCGATCCAGCACCAACCAAAGCTCCAGCGGGCGCCGAAACAACCCACGCAGCAATTCCAGGTTTCTGACCTCGGCCAAGCGCCGCCACCCGCGTGCCTCCAGCGCTGCCCAATCCTGCTCGCCTGTGGATAACCCTTTGAGGCCCGCCAACTCGCGGCAATAGTCGGCGAAGGGTTTATCCAGCCAACTGGCGGGCAGGGAAGGCGTGGGCAAGTACGTGTCGCAATGGCGCAATTGGCGCTGCAGGTGATCGAAACCCAGGCGCCTGGCCATGGACGTATCCCGTTGCTGGCGTACCCGCTTGCCGGCAGTGACGGTTTCGCTGAGGGGCAGACCCAGGTCATCGACCGATAACTGCAACGCCGAAGCGCGGCCTGCGCCCGACAGCGGTTGGTAGCGGTCGGCGTGGATGCGGTTGTAGCAGCACGGCGCCAGCGCCAGTTGCTTGCAGCCGGCAGCGCTGGCCAGTTG